>NZ_JBHUZM010000016.1:0-90378 GCF_042667665.1 Streptomyces sp. NPDC057307
GGCTCAGAGCCCGGCCGGCGCCGCTCGTTGTCAGCTCTTCTTCGGGTGCCCCGTGTGCCCCTCGGTGCCGTGGTCCTCGCCGCCGGTGCCGTGGTCCTGACCGCCCGAGCCGTGGTCCTCGCCGCCGGTTCCGGAGTCCCCTCCGCCCGAGCCGTGCGCCGGGGCCGTCTCGACCGTGCCGCCCAGCCGGCCGCGCAGCGACTCGACCACCTTCGCGTCGCCGCTGGCGACCCACTTCCTGCCGACGAGGTAGGAACCGCCGTAGTCGTTGGCCTCGTTGATCCACTCGCGCAGACCTCGGTCGGTCGCGAACGTGGTGAGGATGTATCTGCCGTAACCCGTCTTGCAGTTGGCCTGGCGCAGTTCGTCCGCGTCGGTCTGCACGTTCGGATCACACTCGGCCTTCTCGGCCAGCTGTTCGAGGCTCCCGGTCGCCGTCCTCGGCGCCTCGGGGGCCTCGTCGTCATTGGCTCCGCAGCCGCTCAACAGGGCCAGGGCCAGGGCCAGGGCCGGCACCACCAGTGCCACTCGGGGTCGCTCGGTACGCATTCGGCCATCGTGCCCTCTCCACAAGCCCCCGCGCGGGTGAACGACGCATCACATCGTTGCCCACCCCCCTCCTCGTCATTAGCGTGCGCTCCGCACGCACCTGTTGTCACCCCCCCCCGTAACCGAGGACAGAGGACCGCTGATGCCCGAGCTGCCGAGTCCCATCCCTCCTGCCACTCCAGCCGCCCTCGCCACTCCCGCCGCTCCCTCCCGGCGCGCGGTGCTGGCCGGTGCCGGTGCGATCGGCGTCGGTACGGCGCTGACCGCGCACTCCCCCGCGGCGGCCCGGCCCGCCGCGCCGCCGGCCACCGCCCGTGCCACCGACGCCGCGGTCACCGAGGCCGCGGTCACCGCCGCCGCCCGCGCCGCCGTGGGACGGCTGCTCCCCGGCCACGCCGACCAGTTCCGTTTCCGGGTGGTGCGCGGCGCCGAGCGGTTCCGGGTCGCCGGGTCCGCCGGCCGGATCGAGGTGTCGGGCACCGACGCGGGAGTCCTGCTCACCGGGGTGCACTGGTATCTGAAGTACGAGTGCGGCGCCCACCTCAGCTGGTCGGGCAGCCAACTCGACCTCCCCGCCACCCTGCCCGCGCCCCGCCGCTCCCTGGAGCGCTCGGCGACCGTACGGCACCGGTTCGCCTTCAACGACACGCACGACGGCTACACCGCCCCGTACGCCGACTGGCCTCGCTGGGAGCGGATGCTCGACCTCCTCGCCCTGCACGGCTGCAACGAGGTCCTCGTCACCACCGGCCAGGAGGCCGTCTACCACCGGCTGCTGACCGGCTTCGGCTACTCCGACACCGAGGCCCGCACCTGGCTCCCCGCGCCCTCGCACCAGCCGTGGTGGCTGCTCCAGAACATGAGCGCGTACGGCGGCCCGCTCTCCCCCGAGCTGATCGCCGCACGCGCCACGCTCGGCCGGCGGATCACCGACCGGATGCGCGAGTTGGGCATGTCGCCCGTGCTGCCCGGCTACTTCGGCACCGTCCCGGACGGCTTCGCCGCCCGCAACCCCGGCGCGCGGACCGTGCCGCAGGGCGACTGGAACGGTCTGCCGCGCCCCGACTGGCTCGACCCGCGCACCCCGGTCTTCGCCGAGGTCGCCGCCGCCTTCTACCGGCACCAGGGCGACCTCTTCGGCGAGGTGAACCACTTCAAGATGGACCTGCTGCACGAGGGCGGCAGCGCGGGGGACGTCCCCGTGCCCGACGCGGCCCGCGCGGTCGAGACCTCCCTCCACACGGCCCGCCCCGACGCGACCTGGGTGATCCTCGGCTGGCAGACCAACCCCGTACCGGCCCTGCTCGACGCCATCGACACCGACCGCGTGCTGATCGTCGACGGCCTGTCCGACCTGGACTCGGTGACGGACCGCGAACGGGACTGGGGCGGCGCGCCGTACGCCTTCGGCACCATCCCCAACTTCGGCGGCCGTACGACGCTGGGCGCCAACACCGACCGCTGGACGGCACGGTTCACCGCTTGGCGCGACAAGCCCGGCAGCGCGCTCGTCGGCACGGCGTACATGCCGGAGGCCGCCGAGCGCGACCCGGCCGCCTTCGAGCTGTTCAGCGAACTGGCCTGGCGGGAGGAGGCGGTCGACCGCGAGAGCTGGTTCCGGTCGTACGCCGATCTGCGCTACGGCGGCGAGGACGGCGCCGCGCGGGACGCCTTCGGCGTGCTCGCGGCGACGGCGTACCGGCTGACGACCGCCGACGGCCGCCCCGTCGACTCGCTCTTCTCCCGCCGCCCGTCCCTCACCTCGTCCGTCGGAACCGCCTTCGACACCGCCGAGTTCGACAAGGCCCTCGGCTCGCTGCTCGACGTGGCGGCGGGGCTGCGCGGCTCCGACGCGTACCGGCACGACGTGACGGAGCTGGCCAGGCAGGCGCTCGCCAACCGCTCCCGGCTGCTGCTGCCGCAGTTGCGCGGCGCCTTCCAAGGAGGCGACGCCGTCACGTTCCGCGCGCTGGCCGCGCTGTGGCTGAAGCTGATGCGGCTGAGCGACACGATGGCGGGCTGCCACCGTTCGTTCCTGCTCGGGCCGTGGCTGGAGGACGCCAAACGGCTCGCGACCAGCCCGGCGGAGGCCGCGACGCTGGAGTGGACGGCGCGCACGCTGATCACGACGTGGGCCGACCGATCGGCCGCCGGACAGCTGAGCAACTACGCCAACCGCGACTGGCAGGGCCTGCTCGCCGACGTCCATCTGCCGCAGTGGCAGACCTATCTGGACGAGCTGGCCGACGCCCTGGCCACCGGGCGGGAGCCGAAAGCCTTCGACTGGTACGTGGACGAGGAGGCGTGGACGCGGGCGCGCGGCGGCTATCCGGTGCGGGCGACGGGTGACGCGTACCGGACGGCCCTGCGCGTACGGGACACCCTGGCCGCCGCCCCGTACCAGGGCACCGTCACCGTCACGTCCGACCCGCTCGCCTTCACCCCGGGCGGCACGGGCACGGTGAAGGCCGACTTCCGGAACGTCAACGGGCTGCGCGGCACCGGCCCCGTCGACTTCGCCCTGACCGGCCCCGCAGCCCGGCCGGACGGCCCGACGCGCCTGCCGTCCGTCGACCCGGCCGGCACCGGGTCCGTCTCCTGGTCGGTGACGGCCCCCGCCGACCCGCTCACGACGCCACTGCGCCCGCTGCCGTACGCGCTGGCGCTGGAGTACGGGCCGAGCGGCGAGGAGCGCGTGAGAACCGCCCAGCGGGGCACGGTGTACGTCGCCGGGCCACTGGCGCCGGGCTGGCGCACGTACAGCAACAACGGCGCGGTGTTCGGGCAACTGGACGACCGCTTCGCGGTCAACGGCGGCGGCCAGGACCTGTGGCGGGGGACCACGCAGTTCGGCACGGCCTTCAAAGAAGGCGCGCTCGCGGACGGTGTGAGCGTGACGGTCCGGGTGGACGCGCAGGAGAACACGGGCGCGTGGGCCCGCGCGGGCCTCATCGCCCGCGACACCCTCACGACGCCGGGCTCCCCGGGCATCGTCAACCTGGCGGTGACGCCGTCCAACGGGGTGGTGCTGTCGTACGACACGTCCGGCGACGGCACGCTCGACACCTACCGGCGCATCACCGGCGTCACGGCCCCGGTACTGCTGCGACTGACCCGGGCGGACGGCCTGTTCACGGGCGCGTGCTCGACGGACGACGGAACGACCTGGCGAACGGTGGCCTCCGTTCCGGTCCCCGGCGCGTCCGGTGTCCAGGACGTGGGCCTGTTCATGAGCGCGACGAACGGGAGCAGCGGGCTACGGGGCACGGTCGAGTTCAGCGGGTGGGGGGTGTCGGGCGAGGGCACGTCCGGCAAGTAGCGCGGTCGGCTGGTGGCGGGCCGGGGGCAGGCGGCGTCGCGGGGCGCGTGCCCGGGGGCAGGCGGCGTCGCGGGGCGCGTGCCGCGCGCGTGAGCGTGCCTGTCGGCTCGCGCGAAACGCCCCGGCAGGGGGTCCGCCGCCCCCAGGGCGTGTCCGGCGGGCCGGGGCGGACGCGCGGCGAGCGACGTCGCGGGGCGCGTGCGCCCGCGTGAAGCGGCCGACGACAACGTCGTGTACGCATCTGTCGCGTCGCACGCGAGGCCCCCGGCGGACACGCCCCAACGGGTGTCTGGCCGGCCGGCGCGGAGGCGAGCGGCGCCGCGGGGCGCGTGCCACGCGCATGCGCAGCCGACGACCACGCCGTGAACGCGCGTGTCGCGTCGCACGCGAGGCCGCCGGTGCACCCTGTCTGGCGGGCCGGCGCGGAGGCGCGCGACGAGCAACGGAGGAGTCGCGGGGCGTGCGCCCGCGTGAGCGGCCGACGACCACGCCGGGAACGGGCCTGTCGCCCCGCGCGACACGCCCGGCAGGGTGTCCGCCGCCCGCAGGCCGGGGCGCGCGTCCGTCACGGAGCGGCTGTTGTCACGTCGCGTCGCGAGGCGACGACCCGTCCCCGCGAGGTCCAGGCGTCGCGGGCCCGGCGTCGTCCTGCGGGGACTCCGGGCGCAGCCGTGAAGGCGCCCGTGTGGCAAGGGAGTTGTGGGCCCCGGGTCGCGCCGTCGGGGTGACCATCCGACGAATCGATCGTTCTGCTGAACGTGCCCCCACCCGACGCCGCCACGGCCCCCGCGCCCACCTCCGCTCCCGCCCCCATCGACGTGGAGCAGGCCGAGGCCGCCCTCGTCGAGCACTATCCGCGGCTGGTGCGGATCGCCTATCTCGTGCTGCCTCCCGCCCTCGGCCGCAACCGCCGCGTGCTGACCGCCCACGCCGTCGTCCAGCGCTCGCTGCCGCGCAACCGCACAGCGGCGACGCCGGACGACGGATACGCCTACGTACGCGGCCGGGTGCTGCGGCAGGCGCTCGACGCGGGGCGGTCCCTGCGGCGCGCGGCGTGGCCCCGGCGGGCCCAACTGCCGCCGCTGCTGCCGCACGTGTGGGGCCTGCGGCTGTTCCCGCGCTCGGGCGGCGCCGACGAACTCGCCTTCGACCGGCGTCTGTCGGGCCTCTCCGGCGGCGCCAGGGCCGCCTTCGTACTGAGGGGGCTGGAAGGGCTGCCCGACAGGGACGTACGCCGGCTGCTCACCGCCGCCGGGGTCGAGGACCCGCACGCGGCGCTCGTGGAGGCCGACGGCATCGGTACGGAGGGCGTGGCGCTGCTGGAGTCCCCCGAGTACGACCCCTGTTCGCTCCAGGCCCGCCCCACCGATCTGCTGCGCCGGCGCCAGCACGTGCGCGCCGCCGTCGCGGGTGTCGCCGCCGTGGCCGTCTGCGGCGCGCTGCTCGGGCTGCCCGGCGACGGCTGGGGCGCGAACGGCGCCGCCGCCCCGTCGTACGCGCGCAACTCGGCGGCGGAGGCGGCGCTGGACCCGGCGAAGGTGCACCGCGTCCCGGAGGACGCCTGGCGGGCCTCGGCCCGTACGGACTTCTCCGTGTGGCCCACGCGCGGCGCGCTGGCCGGCGACCGGCCGCTGCTGCGGCGGGCGCTGGCGGTGTGGGCCAGGCCGGGATCGTCGGTGCGGGTCTCGTCGACCCCGGCCACACCGGTGGGGCCGCCGATGGGACCGGCGCAGCTGCTGTACGCGGGCGAGGTCGACCGGGCGCGGGTGGTGCTGCTGTACGACGGGCTGCGGATCGCCCGGTACGCGGAACCCCGCACCGGTACGGGCTCCGTGGCACTGGACTTCGCCCGGGTCGACGGGGCGTCGGCCGACACCGCGCCGGGCGCGGCCCCGGCCACGTACGCGCTGGTCGCCGGGCGCACGGACGGCAACGTGCGGTATCTGACGGCGCCCTGGGTGGGCGAGACGGCCGTACGTGATCTGCTCGACCCGACCGGTGCCGCGCGGCCCCTGCGGCGCGGCGCGGACGGTGTGACGGATCCGCTGCCGATGCCGGGCGCGACGCGGGAGTGCGGGGCCTGGGACGTGCTGGAAGTGGCGGAGAGCGGCGGCGGGGACGGCGCCGTGAGGCTGCTGTCCGACCTCGGCGAACTCACGCCCGCCCGGCTGACGTCGGGCCCGCCCTCGGCGCCCTCGGACGTGTCGGGGGGCGCGGCGCGCGCCGCCTGGGCGCGTACGGCGTGCCTGCTGCCCGCCGTACGCTCGCACGGCGTGCGAACGGTGAACTCCTGGCAGTACGCGAGCCAGAGCCTGCCCGAGTCCAACGGCGACGCGCGGTGGGTGTGCACCCGCGCGGAGACGTGGCGGGGCACGGAGAGCAGGGTGCTGGCGCAGTTCCAGCCGCCGTCGGCGAAGGCGGGGGCCAAGGCGAACGCGGGGGCGCCGAAGCCGGGGGCGATCGCGGCGCGCGCCGCGAACTCGTCGGCGTGCGGCGTACGGGAGCCGAGGGTGCTGGCGGGCGTGCTGTGGAAGTCGCGGGGCGGCCGGTGGTACGTACTGGCGGCCGGCAGCGACGAGTTCCGCTCCGTCCGTACGACGGGCGGCGTCAAGGGTGACGCACGGGGGCGGGTGCTCGCGGCACCGGCGAAGCCCGGTGACCGGGCGGAGCTGGACGGGCAACTGGCCGACGGCACCCGGGTGGGCGCGCTGCGGTGACGGGCGGGCCGCCCCCGGCCGGTCAGGGCAGGAGCAGCCAGTCCGTGGCGAGCGTCCCCGCGAGGCCGAAGCCGAGCACCCAGGTGGCGAGGCGGGTACGGCCGTTCCTGCTGAGTTCGATGACGACGCCGCAGAGGATCATCGCGAAGCCGTAGAGGCCGACGACCAGGACGGAGCTGCGGTTGGCGAGGCGTACGGCCAACAGGGCCGCCATGGTGACCAGAAGGACCGAGGCGACGACGACGCGGATACGGCGGGCCTGGCGTGGGGTGAGGGCGCTGTCGTCATGGCCGTCGGCGCCGCCGTCGTCGAGGTCGTCCGTGCCGTCGTCGGCGGGGTCGTCGGCGGGATCTTCCGCGACGGCCGGGACGGTGGCCGTCAACTCCCCCTCCGCCTCGGAGACCGGCCCCGGTTCCGGCTTTTCGGTGACCTCTTCCTGGTCAGATGCGCTCATGGTCGGCGAGCGTAACCGACAGGCCGAGGCAACCGACGGTTAGGCTGTTCATATGACGACCGGGGTGCGACGCAGAATGGGCGTCGAAGAGCGACGGCAACAACTGATCGGTGTCGCGCTGGAACTGTTCAGCCACCGCTCGCCCGATCATGTCTCCATCGACGAGATCGCGGCGGCCGCCGGCATCTCCCGGCCGCTGGTCTACCACTACTTCCCGGGCAAGCAGTCGCTGTACGAGGCCGCGTTGCGGCGGGCCGCGGACGAGTTGGCCGAGCGCTTCGTCGAACCGCGCGAAGGACCGCTCGGCGCCCGGCTGCTGCGCGTGATGACGCGCTTCTTCGACTTCGTCGACGAGCACGGCCCCGGCTTCTTCGCACTGATGCGGGGCGGTCCGGCAGTCGGTTCGTCCAGGGCCAACGCCATGATCGACGAGGTGCGGCAGGCCGCGTACGAGCAGATCCTGTCCCATCTCTCCATCCAGTCGCCGCCGCCCCGGCTGGAGCTGGTCGTGCGCTCCTGGGTGTCGCTCGCCGAGTCGACGGCGCTGCTGTGGCTGGACGGCCGCCGCATCCCGCGCGGCGACCTGGAGTTGCAGCTGGTGCACGACTTCGCCGCGCTGGCCGCGGTGAGCGCGGCGTACGACGAGGAGATGGCGCGGATCCTGCTGCCGGTCCTCGCCGACGAGCCGCCGGGCGGCCCGTTCGGCGATCTGGTGGCCCGCCTGACGGCCCTGGCGGCGACACTGCCGGCCGCGACGGCGCCTGCCGCGACACTGCCGCTGCCCGCCCCGCGTACGGCATAGGACGGCCTTAGGACGCAGGGCACGCAGGACACGCAGGACACACGAGGACAGTGGCGCCGGTCAGCCCGCCGTCCCGTAGACGACCGTCACTTCCTTGAAGCCGAGGGAGGTGAGCAGCCCTTGCAGCATGCTGGTGGTGTTCTTCTCCGCGCGCGTGGTCAGTCCGCTGTCCTTGGCGGCGTCCTGGATGTGCTTGGCGGCGAGCTTGTTGACGGCGCGCTCGTCGGCCGGGTTGTCGGAGAAGAAGTCACCGAGCCGGTCGAACAGCCCGCGCTGCTTGGACACGGCGTACGACCGGTCGGCGTCCAGCGTGGCCTTGCCCAGCTGGGCGTGCGGCAGCCGCAGCGTCGCGGTGGTGCGTTCCTTGTTGACCTGGACGTTCTTGTCGCCGATCCCGCCGAGATCCACGTACGACCCGACACTGCCGGCCCCCACGTAGAGCGTGCGGCTCCCCTTGATGGTGTCGGGAAGGAACTTGGCGTCCTTCTCCAGATCCACCACCACCTGGAAGTTCCCGGACGCCGCCTGGTACCGGCTGAGGTCCTGGATGGACTTGAGGAGGGTCGGTCCGGTCCGGTCGTTCGTCTCCTCGCCGAAGACGTCGTCGAATCCGGGCACGAGGTCGAGCCGGCTGCCGATGCCGAGCAGCACGACAAGCACCACGAGCCCGACGGGCAACTTGACCCACCAGGGCGCCCTCGACACGCGCGAGACGCGTGTCCTGCCCGGGCTCTGCGCGGGTTCTGGCTCTGGTTTCACGTCGGTGGACGTCATACCTACCGGGTTACCCGTCAGGCGGGGTTCACGCCACGACGAAGCCTGCAACAAGTTCGGGCAACTCCCGCGCATGATCGGGGCGTTGACGGTCCGGCCCCGGTCACGGCCGCGGGTTCGTCCCGGTCACGGCCCCCGTCACGGCGGCGGGTTCGTCCCGGTCATGGCATCGGCCCGCGCAGCGCCTTCTCCAGGCTGTTCGCCCTGTCCTCCGCCAGGCCCCGCCCGAACGCCGTCTCGTACGCCGGGTCGCCCACCGACTCGCGCGCGCTGCGCTCGCACTCCGCGCGGACCGCCGCCAGTTCCGGCGTGCCGCGCTGGGGGTGGCCGACCATGCGCCAGTAGGCCTGGCCCGTGCCGTAGACATGGGCGGCCCGTTCGCCGTCGCCCTGCGCGGCGACCGCCGCCGCCAGGAGGTCGAGACCCAGCGCGATGCCGAAGCTGTCGCGCAGTTGGTGCTTGCCCGCGAGCATCGAGCGGGCGTGGGTCTCCGCCTCGTACGCGTGGCCGCTCAGCAGATGGACCAGGGAGAGCTGGTAGTCGGCGTACGAGCGGGTCCAGCATTCGCCCCGTTCCGCGCACTCCTCGCGGAGGGTCGCCGCCTCCCTGCCCGCCTCTTCGAGCCGGCCGAGGCCGGTGAGGGCGAAGACACGGACGAGGCGGCAGCGCAGTTGGGAGGGGTAGGAGAAGCCGTCGCCCCCGACGGCGCTCAGCGCGCGGTCGGTCACCGTGTGGCCGGCCTGCGCGCGGCCCATCATCAGTGAGGTGAGGCCGAGGAGGTACGCCGCCGAGAGCATGGACTCGGGGTCCTTGTCCTGCCAGGCGGCCATGCTGCACTTCTCGCCGAAGCGGTGCGCGGCCTCGTGGTCGCCCTGGAGCATGACGGTCAGGCCCAGCGCCCACAGCGTGCGGGTGCGGTCCGGTCCGGGCGCGTCGTGGGCGGCGAGGGTGCGTTCCAGATAGATCCTGGCCTCGTGGAGGTGGCCGCAGCAGGTCCAGAAGAAGCCGACGCGGCCCGCCATCTCCTGGGCCGCCGCCGGGTCCGTGGCGAGGAAGTGGTCGAGGGCGTCGCACAGGTCGGAGTGGCTGTCGGCGATCCTGCCGTACCAGGCGATCTGGTCCCGGCCGAGCCATCCGGCGTGCGCCTCCCGGACGAGCGCGGCGAAGTGCGTGGCGTGGCGGTCGGCGAGTACGCGCTCCTCGCCGAGTTCGGCCAGCCACAGGGCGCCGTACTCGCGCAGCGTGTCGAGCATCCGGTAGCGGGTGCCGTCGCGCCGGAGCACGGAGCGGTCGGCGAGGCCGGTCAGGGCGCGGGTGACCTCGTCGGGGCCGAGCGGTCCGCCGGCGCAGACGGCCCGCGCGTCGGCCTCCTCGATGTCGCCGCTGAAGACGGAGAGCCTGGCCCACAGCAGCCGTTCCAGCGGCGCGCACAGTTCGTGGCTCCAGCCGATGGCGGTGCGCAGCGCGCGGTGGCGCCGGGGCCAGGCGGTCTGGTCGGTGAGGACGTCGAGGCGGGAGGTGAGCCGTTCGGCGATCTCCTGGACGCTGTTCTCGCCGAGGCGCGCGCAGGCGAGTTCGAGGGCGAGCGGGATGCCTTCGAGGCGGCGGCAGATCTCGTCGGCGGCGGCCGCGACGGCGGGTTCGTCGAGTGGGACGCCGGGCGCGGCCGTCGCGGCGCGGTCGCGGAAGAGGGCGAGCGCCAGGCCCTTCTCGTCGGGGCCGTCGAGCGGCAGGGGTGCCACTTCGACGCGTTCCTCGGCGGGGGTGCCGAGCGGCTGCCGGCTGGTGGCGAGGACGGTGAGGCCGGGTGCGGCGGTGAGGAGTTCGCCGGTGAGCCGGGCGCAGGCGTTCACCAGCCGTTCGCAGCAGTCGAGTACGAGCAGCAGCCGCTTGTCGGCGAGCCATTCGCTGAGTGCCTCGACGGGCATCCGCAGGGTGTGGTCGGCGAGTCCGACCGCGTCGGAGACGGTGATGAGGAGCAGTCGGTCGTCGGCGAGCGGCGAGAGGTCGACCCACCACACGCCGTCGGGGTACCGGTCGACGGCCCGGCCGGCGGCGCGCAGCGCCAGTCTGCTCTTGCCCACGCCGCCGGGGCCGGTGAGTGTGGTCAACCGGTTTGTCTGTAACGCGCGTTCGACTTCCGCCAGCTCGCCGGTGCGTCCTACGAAGCTGGTCGTCTCGTCGGGAAGATGTCCCACCACGGGGACAGTCTGGCCCAGTTGGGGACCAGGACCGCCGCCCATGGTGAGAATCAGTCAGAAAGGGACTTGTTTGATCACTGCCGGGTCGGGCCCGTGCCGGGGCCCGTCACCCGTCGGCCCGGAACACCGCCACCGTCCGGCCCGGCACCGCGAAGGTGCCCGAACTCGCCTCGTACGACGCCTTCTTGACCGTCGCGTCCGAGCCGCCGGCCTGCACCGGATGCAGCTCGTACGGCCGACCGGCGAGCGCCGTGATCCGCTGCCGCGAGGTGTCCGGGGTGGCGTTGAAGACCACCACCAGCTCCCCGAGGCGCATCGTGATGACGCCCGGTGTCTCGTCGGGGCCGGACAGCGGGAAGGAGAGCGCGGACTGGACGGCGCCGGTGGAGGAGAGGCGGAAAGCCGCCTCCGTGGTACGGATCCTCAGCAGATCCTGGTACGCGGCGGAGGCGCCGGTGATCTCCGGGCAGCCGGGTGTGATGCCGGGTGTCCCCAACAGGGGCTTGGCGTAGGGCCACTTGTCCTCGTTGTCGGCGGCGGGCGGCAGACCGCGCCCGAAGCCGTTGCCGTCCCGGCAGTCCCAGTTGATCGCGTTGAACCAGTCGCCGCTGTCGTACGAGTTGCGGTCCAGCGACTTGGAGCGGAGCAGGTCCGTCCCGGCCTGGGAGAGCGAGGGCCCCTGGGTGAGCGCCGCAGTGGCCATGGCGAGCACCTGCGCCCTGGCCCGGTCGGCGGCCGGGGTGGTGCGCGGGAGCTTGAACGCCAGGGTGTCGTAGAGGCTTTCGTTGTCGTGCGCGTCCGCGTAGGCGAGCGCGTCGCCGGGCGCGGCGGCGTAGCCGGCCGGGGCGCCGTTGTAGTCGACCTCGGAGCCCTTGACGGTGCGGCCCGCGCTGTCGGTGAAGGAGTAGTCGGCGAGATTGCCGGTGAGTCCGACCTTGATCAGGTCCTGGTAGTGCAGCAGCCTGGCCCGCTGCTGCGCCGGAGTGCCGTTCGCCGCCGAGGAGTTGGGGTCGGTGTAGAGCCCCGTGGCGAACCCCTGGACCCCGGGGTCCTCGTCGAAGGGGCCGCCGCCGCGTACCGCGTCGCGCGCCCGGTCGGAGAAGGTCGCGATCCCGGTGCCGGCCATGTTCTTCTGTGTGGCCTGGACGAAGCGGGCGTCACCCGCGATCTCGCCGAAGTCCCAGCCCTCGCCGTAGAGGACGATCGCCTTCCCGTCGACGCCGTCCTTGGCGACGGTCAGCGCGTCCAACGCCTCACGTACGGCGAGGATGTTGGCCTTGGGGTGATGGCCCATCAGGTCGAAGCGGAAGCCGTCGACCTTGTACTCCTTCGCCCAGGTGACGAGCGAGTCCACCACGATCTTGCCCATCATGGCGTTCTCGGGCGCGGTGTTGGCGCAGCAGGTGGACGTCGCCACGGTGCCGTCGTCGAGCAGCCGCTGGTAGTAGCCGGGCACGATCCGGTCCAGTACGGACTTGGGGTCCTGACCGGCGGCCACGGTGTGGTTGTAGACGACGTCCATCACGGTGCGCAGGCCGGCGCCGTTGATGCCCTGCACCATCCGCCGGAACTCCACGGTGCGCTTCGTGCCTTCGGGGTCACTGGCGTAGCTGCCCTCGGGCACCGTGTAGTGCAGCGGGTCGTAGCCCCAGTTGAAGCCGTCCTTGGCCGCCGCCTTCGCGACGCACGCCTGCTGCTCGTCGGAGTCGGGGGCGTACACGGACAGGTCGCAGGCCGGTTGCTGCTGGTCGGAGGGCTTCTCCGGGATGGTGCCGATGTCGAAGGCCGGCAGCAGATGGACGTAGGACGTTCCCGCGTCGGCCAGTCGGGCGAGGTGTTTCATGCCCTGGGACCCGGTGTCGGTGAAGGCCAGATAGCGGCCGGGGTGGTCGGAGGTGCGGTCGGCGATCGAGAAGTCGCGGACGTGCAGCTCCTGGATCTGGGCGTCGCGCATCCGGACGGCGGCGGGCTTCTTCAGCGTCGACCAGCCCTTGGGGGCGAGCTTCGGATCGGTCAGGTCGACGGCGAGGCTGCGGGCCGAGTCGGTGGTCAGGGCGGTCGAGTACGGGTCGGTGACCTTGTTGGTGACCATCTCGCCGACACCGGGTGCCCAGACGTCGACCACGTACCGGTACGGCTTGCCCGTCCAGTCGCGGGCGCCTCGCACGGACCACACGCCGCTGCGGTCGTCGCGCCGCATCGGCACGCTCCGGCCGTCGAGTTCGAGCGCGACCCGGCGGGCGGTGGGCGCCCACACCGACAGGATGGGGCGGCCGTCGCGGAAGACGGGCCCGAGCGAGGCGCGGGTCGCGTCGGTGGCGTACAGGTCGTCCAGAACTCCCGGAATCTGTACGCCGGTCGCGTCGAGCAGCGCCCCGTTGGCCGCGCGTTGGGTCGCGATGAGCTGGCCGCGCAGCGACTCCCTCACCCTGTCCCGGTCGCGCGGGTCGACGGTGAAGGCCGGAAAGTCCTTCAGATGCGGGTAGGTGGCCTTCTGCGCGTCGGTCAGCGTCCCGGGGGCGAGCCGCAGCCACTGCCCGGCCTTGGACAGCGCGCCGTTCTCGACGGTGATGCCGCCGTCGGGGGCGTAGACGAGCTGCTGGCTGGTGGCCCCGGTGGCCTTCACCTTCCATACGACGGTGTCGCGGTCGATCCACTGCGCCTCGGCCTTGCCGAGATCCGGCGTGGGTACGGCGCCGGCGGTCGGCAGCAGATACTTCGGCCGGCCGCCGAGCATCCAGACCTCGTTGCCGTATGTCGCCAGGTCGAGCGACTGGTCGGACGGCAGGTCCTTCTCGTCGCCCTTGTGCAGGATGTAGCTGAGCGACGTGGCGCCCTCGGCGAGCGGCACCTCGTACGTCACGCCGTACGCGTCCTCCTTCACCGGCAGCAGCGGCTTCGCCCAGTCGGTCGGGTCCTTGGCGCCGGTCCAGGTGTGCAGGCCCCAGCCGTCGTAGTCGCCGTCGGCCCGCTGGTAGTGCAGGACGGCCTTGGTCCTGTCCTGCGGCGGGTAGGCGCCGTCGGGTGCCTGCTCGCTCTGGCCGTCGGCGCCCTGCTCGATCCAGACCTCGCCTGTCTTGGCGAGGTCGACGGTCCGCTCGGGGCCGTCCGGTGTCCCGTCCTTGACGACGGTGTACGGGACGGCCGAGGCGCCCTCGGTGACCTCGACCCACGCGAACGCGCCGTACGCGTCACGGCCGGTGAACTGAGCTGTCCTGTCACCGGACTTGAGCTGCCAGCCGTCGTACTTCCCGTCGGGGCGCCGGTAGTGCACGATCGCGTGGTCGCGCTCGACCGCCGTGGGCGGCTGCGGCGCGGGCGTCTGTCCGGCGGTCGAGGAGGCGAGGTCCGAGGCGGTACGGCCCCGGCTGTCGACCACAACAGCCTTGTAGCGCAGGGGTGTTCCGGCGGCGACGTCGGCGTCCAGATACTGGGTGACCCGGTACGGGGCGTGGTCGGCGCTGCCGAGGGTGCGCCACTTGCCGTTGCCGGTCTGGGCGGCGAAGACGACGCGGTTGAGCTGTCCGCCGTCGACGTCCGCGCCGATCTCCACGGTGCCGGTGGCGCCCGCCTCGGGGGCCGTCAGGGTGATCGACGGCCTGGCGGCGGGCGGCGCGAGCGGTTCGGCGGCCCGCAGGACGAGCGACGACAGGGCCGGGACGGTGACCTCGATCGTGGTGTCAGCGCCGCTGCGTACGGTGTCGCCCGTGCCCGAACCGCCGTACAGGGTACGGAAGTCGGCGCGCGCCGATCCGGTCGGCACCCGCACGGTCTTCGGCGTCGCGGCGTTGTTCACGGCCACGACGTACTCGTCCTTCTTCCGCGCGTCGGTGCGGGAGAACGCGTACACGGAGTCCGCCGCGTAGCGCTCGGTCTGTACGCCGTCCCGCAGTGCCGGGTGGCTCTTGGTGAGCTTCGACAGTTCGGCGACGGACCGGTAGAGCGGGTGCGTGGGGTCGTACGCGTCGGAGGCGTGCGTCCGGTCGGTGCCGAGCTGGTCGTCGTCGAGATAGTCGGGGGTCGTGGAGGCGAAGAGGCTCTGGCGGGCGTCCTTGTCACCGCCGGGGCCGGTGAAGCCCTGCTCGTCGCCGTAGTAGATGACCGGGTTGCCGCGCGAGAAGAACATCAGCTCGTTGGCGAGGCGGGCGCGCTTGACCAGTTCGGCGTCGCCGGCGTCCGGGTTGTCCTGCTTGAGGAAGGTGCCGATGCGGCCCATGTCGTGGTTGCCGAGGAACGACACCTGCTCGTAGGCGTTGGCCTTGTCGGTGGTGTAGCGGTAGTCCTCGGCGAAGACGTCCGCGAGCCGCTCGGCGGAGGCGCCTTGGGAGGCGTAGGCGCGCGCCGCGTCCTGGAGGGGGAAGTCGAGCGTGGAGTCGAGCCGCCCGCGGGTCACGTACGGGGAGGTGACGGCGGTGTCGGCGGAGTAGACCTCGCCGAACATGAAGAAGTCGTCGCGGCCCCGCTTCGCGGCGTAGTCGTCGAGCGCGGTGGCCCACCGGGTCCAGAAGTCCAGGTCGACGTGTTTGACGGTGTCGATGCGGAAGCCGTCGATGTCGAAGTCGCGGACCCACTTCTGGTAGATCTCCGCCATCCCGTTGACGACCTCGGGCCGCTCAGTCCACAGGTCGTCGAGTCCGGAGAAGTCGCCGTACTCGGAGCTCTCCCCCGCGAACGTCGAATCACCCCGATTGTGGTACATCGTGGGGTCGTTGAGCCAGGACGGGACCTTCTTCTCGCCCGCCTTCGGGGCGGGGGTGTACGGGAACGCGTCCGTGTCGACCCGGCCGACGCCCTCGCGGTCGTCGAAGGGGCGGCCGTCCTTGTCGAGGTACGGATAGGCGCCCTTGGGGCGGTAGTTGTACGTCTTCTCCGCGTAGTCGACGGTGTCGGCGGTGTGGTTGGTGATGACGTCGAAGAAGACCTTCATGCCCTTGTCGTGGGCCTTGTCGATCAGCCTCGAAAGCTCCGCGTTGGTGCCGAAGTGCGGGTCGACCTGGGTGAAGTCGGTGATCCAGTAGCCGTGGTAGCCGGCCGACATGTCGTCGCCCGTGCCCTGCACCGGCTTGTTCTTGAAGATCGGCGCCATCCAGATGGCGGTGGTGCCGAGGCCCTTGATGTAGTCGAGCCGATCGGTGATCCCCTTGAGGTCGCCGCCCTGGTAGAAGCCCTTGTCGGCGGGGTCGTACCCGGTCTTCGTACGCGAACCGGTCAGCCCGCCGCGGTCGTTGGACCGGTCGCCGTTGGCGAAGCGGTCGGGCAGCACGAAGTAGAACTGATCGCGCGTCAGATCGTGGCGGGCGGGCTCGTCGGCGAGCCGGGCGTCCGACGGCGGGGCCGGGGCACGGGCGGCGACGGCCGGCAGCGCGGGCACCAGGGCCGCGCACAGGGCCGCGGCCACGACGGCGACGGCCGTTCTGCGCGGGAGCGCGGGCAGGGGCGGGCGTTTCACGCGGGATCTCCTCGGGGTACGGGAGGGCCGGCCCGGCGACGACGCGGGGGCATGGTGCCGGGTGCGCGTCGCCGGGGCGGCCGGATGGTGCGGGGGGTGCGGTGGTGCGGTGGGTGCGGTGGGTGCGGTGGTGCGGGGGGGCTTGGCCAAGAGGCCGCGGGGGCGGGTCAGTTGCGCCAGGTGTCGTTCAGCGTCAGTCCGCCGGAGGTGGAGTTGGGCACGGTGGCCGTGCGGTTGGCGCCGCTCTCCCACGTCACCGCGCCGGCCGCGTCCTTGCGGATGTACTTGTACGCGAAGGACGTACCGGCGGGCAGCGGCACGTTGAGCTTCCACACCGGGTAGGCGGCCGGGTCGAGCTTGAGCGCGGCCCCGGTGTTCCAGTTGCCGAGTTCGGCCCGGTCACCGGTGACGTAGATGTTCTGGCCGAGCTGCGTCGTCGCGTTGACGCCGAACGTCACCCCGGACTGCCCGGTCGGCGGGTTGCCGCCGCCCCCGCCGCAGGTGCGGGCCCCGGCGTGCAGGGCGACCGCCGTGTTGGCGCCGAGCGTCGCCGTGAACTGGCCCGAGCCGTTCACGGTCACGCCGTTGCCGCTCTGGACGTCGCAGTAGTCACCGGCCGGCAGCGACGTCCGGAAGGTGCGGCCGAGCGCGGAGCCGGTGTAGTTGATGGCGACGTACGCCTTGGAGCCACGCCCGAAGGCGATCTGGTCGCCGCCGTTGTCCCACCAGTCGGTGACGGCCTGGCCGCGCGCCGCGTTGCGGAAGCCGACCATGGAGGAGATCTCGCGCCAGTCGTGCTGGCACTTCCAGCCGTCGGCGTAACAGGCGTTCACGGTGCCGCCGTTGGGCGGTCCGGCGTCGTGGTCGCTGAACTCGTAGCCGGAGTGCACGTCGGGCGAGCCGTAGGGGTAGGCCAGCATGAACACGTTGGCCAGCGTGTAGGCGGCGCCGTTCTTGTAGTTGAGGGTGTCGCCGCCGCGCTCGGTGTCGTGGTTGTCCACGAAGACGGCGGACCTGCCGCTCTCCATGAAGCCCCAGCCCTCGCCGAAGTTCTTCAGGTTGGCCAGGTTCTCGTTGGTGAAGACCTGCTTGAGGCTTCGCCCGTACCGGAATTCCTGTACGTCTCCGGTGCCCAGGTACTCACTCGGCGACACGGCCTCGCCGCCGCCGTAGATGGCCTCCTGCTTCCAGTACACGCCCGGATTGCCCAGCCGGGACTTGATGTTGGCGAGGTCGGCGGCCGGCATGTGCTTCGCGGCGTCGATCCGGAAGCCGTCCACACCGAGCGAGAGCAGGTCGCCCAGGTACGTGGCTATTCGGCCGCGTACGTAGTCCTCGCCGGTGTCGAGGTCGGCGAGGCCGACGAGTTCGCAGTTCTGGACGTTGCCGCGGTCGCCGTAGTTGCTGATCTGCGAGCGGCAGTCGTCCATGTCGGCGCCCGAATAGATGCCGGGGTACTCGTACTTGGCGTACGAGGTACCTCCGGTGCCGGTGCCGGAGCCCGCCGACATGTGGTTGATGACGGCGTCGGCGACGACCTTCACCCCGGCGGCGTGACAGGTGTTGACCATGGACTGGAAGGCGGCGCGGTCGCCGAGCCGGCCGGCGATCTTGTAGCTGACGGGCTGGTACGAGGTCCACCACTGGCCGCCCTGGATGTGCTCCTGGGGCGGGGACACCTGGACGTAGCCGTACCCGTCGGGGCCGAGGCTGTCGGTACACGCCCTGGCGACCGAGTCGAACCGCCACTCGAACAGCACGGCGGTGACGTCCTTCTCGCCGGGAGGCGCCGCCTGGGCGGGGCTTCCGGGCGCCACGAGGGCCGCCGCGCCTGCCACGAGGGCGAGCGCGAGGGCGGGAGCTCTGCGGGCCATGTTTCCTCCTGCGTAAGGGGAGGTGCGGGACGACGGGAGAGACCTCGCAAGGCAACACGCCCTGCCCTCAAGGCCCTTGAATGTTCTTGCTGCAAGAAAGCAAAAGCTTGTCGCGGAGCAGACCGTACGAGCCCCGTCGGCCCCGGTCAACCCTCTGGACACCACGGGGTAACACCCGGGAAATATCGGCACGATGACCTGCAAGTGCTTCCGCAAAAGATTGCGCCCGGTGGCGGGCACGACGGCGGAACCGGTCCGTCCTCACCCGTCGGACGGGCCGCCGACGCAGCTCGCCGTCGACCCCCGTACGACCAGCTCCGGCTGGAACACATACTCCGTACGCTGCACGGGACTTCCCGCGATCTCCTCCAGCAGCGCGCCCACCGCCGCCCCCGCCATCGCCTGCACGGGCTGCCGTACCGTCGTGAGCGGCGGGTCGGTGAAGGCGATCAGCTGCGAGTCGTCGAAGCCCACCACCGACACGTCGTACGGGACCCGCAGCCCCCGCTCGCGGGCCGCCCGCACCACGCCCAGCGCCATCATGTCGCTGCCGCAGACGATGCCGGTACAGCCCTGGTCGAGCAGCGCGCCGGCCGCCACCTGGCCGCCCTCCACGCTGAACAGCGTGCTGCACACCCGCTGTTCGGCCTCCTCGCGGGAGAGCCCCAGCGAGCCGCCCAGCGCGTCGATGAAGCCCTCGCGTTTGCGCGCCGACGGCACATACCGCAGGGGCCCGGTCGCCAGGCCGATCCGCCGGTGCCCCAGATCGGCCAGATGCCCGACGGCCATCCGCATGGCCGCCCGGTCGTCCAGGGACACGAACGGCGCGCTGACGCGCTCGTTGCAGCCGTTGATCATGACGAACGGCACCCCGCGGTCGATGAGCGCGGCGTAGCGCGACGGGTCCGCCGAGCTGTCCGCGTGCAGCCCCGACAGGAAGACGATGCCGCCGACGCCACGCTCCACGAGCTGCTCGACCAGCTCGTCCTCCGTCGCCCCGCCCGGCAGTTGGGTGCAGAGGACCGGTGTGTAGCCGTGCCCGGCCAGGACCTGTTCGACGGCCTGGGCGAACGCCGGGAAGATCGGGTTGATCAGCTCCGGGGTCACCAGACCGATCAGCCCGGCGCTGCGCTGCCGCAGCCGTACGGGACGTTCGTACCCGAGGATGTCGAGCGCGGCGAGCACCCGCTGGCGTGTGCTGTCCGCGACACCGGGCTTGCCGTTGAGCACTCGGCTCACCGTCGCCTCGCTGACCGATGCCTGTCCCGCGATGTCCGAGAGCCGTGGCGTACCGGCTCCGGTCGTCCTGGGGAGGGGCAGCGTCACACCGTCCACCACGCCGTGGTGTCGGCGGGCAGCTCGGCCTCGGCTCCGTCCGCGGTGACGGGTCCGCTGGCCAGCAGCAGGCTGCCGCGCACCGGGATCCGGACCGGCGCGCCGGTGGTGTTGACCGTGCAGAGGAAGCCGGGGCGGGCGAAGACGAGCACGCCTTCCGGGGCGTCCAGCCAGTCGACGGACGCCCCGGCGCCGAGCCCCGGGTGCGCGCGCCGGGCGGCGATGGCCGCGCGGTACAGCTCCAGGCTGGAGCCCGCCACACCGGTCTGCGCCTCGACGCTCAGCGCGCCCCAGCCGGCCGGCTGGGGCAGCCAGCTGCCGCCGGAGCCGAAGCCGTACGACGAGCCCTCGCGGCTCCACGGGATCGGCACCCGGCAGCCGTCGCGGAAGCCGTCCTGGCCGGCGGCGCGGAAGTACGAGGGGTCCTGCCTGGCCTCGTCGGGGAGGTCGGTGACGTCGGGCAGGCCCAGCTCCTCGCCCTGGTAGAGGTAGGCGGAGCCGGGCAGGGCGAGCATCAGCAGCGTCGCCGCGCGGGCCCGGCGCAGACCGAGTTCCCGGTCGCCGGCCTCCCTGAGCTGGGTGCCGAGGGAGACGGGGTGGGCGAAGCGCGTGGTGTGCCGGGTGACGTCGTGGTTGGAGAGCACCCAGGTGGTCGGGGCGCCGACGGGGCGCATCGCGGCGAGGGAGGTGTCGATGACGTCGCGGAGCGCGGCGGCGTCCCAGAAGGTGCTCAGATACTGGAAGTTGAAGGCTTGGTGCATCTCGTCGGGGCGCACGTAGTTCGCGGTGCGCTCGACGGTGGGTGTCCACGCCTCGGCGACGGCGATCCGGTCGCCGGGGTACTCGTCGAGGATGGTGCGCCAACTGCGGTAGATCTCGTGCACGCCGTCCTGGTCGAAGAACGGCATGATGTCGTTGCCCAGCAGCTTGACCTGGCCGTCGCTGCCGATGTCGGGCAGTCCGGCGGCCTTGACGAGTCCGTGGGCGACGTCGACGCGGAAGCCGTCGACGCCCATGTCGAGCCAGAAGCGCAGGATGGAGCGGAACTCGTCGGCGACGGCCGGGTGGTCCCAGTTGAAGTCGGGCTGCTCGGGCGCGAAGAGGTGCAGATACCACTCGCCGGGGGTGCCGTCCGGGTCGGTGGTCCTGGTCCAGGCGGGGCCGCCGAAGATGGACTCCCAGTCGTTGGGCGGGAGTTCGCCGTCGGCGCCCTTGCCGGGGCGGAAGTGGTAGCGGTCGCGCAGCGCCGATCCGGGGCCGTCCTTCAGGGCGCGGCGGAACCAGTCGTACTGGTCGGACGAGTGGTTGGGCACCACGTCCACGATGACGCGCAGGTCCAGCTCGTGCGCGTCGCGGATCAGCGCGTCGGCGTCGAGGAGCGAGCCGAACATGGGGTCGATGGCGCGGTAGTCGGCGACGTCGTAGCCCGCGTCGGCCTGCGGCGAGGCGTAGAAGGGGCTGAGCCAGACGGCGTCGACACCCAGCGCGCGCAAGTACGGCAGCCGGCTCCGTACGCCTTCGAGATCGCCCATGCCGTCACCGTTGGAGTCGGCGAAGCTGCGCGGATAGACCTGGTAGATCACCGCGTCCTGCCACCAGCCGGAGCGGTGGCCCGGGGCGTCGTCGGACGTGCCGGTGGAAGGGGCAGCGAGGTGCTGGGTCATGTCGTCCCTGGGGGGTCTGGGTGGGAGCGGCGCCGGGGACCCGGTGGGGCCGCGCGGCGCCGCTGTCACTGTCGCTGTCGTAACGGGTGGTGCGAGTGGTACGGGTGGGGGCGGAGGCGCCGTCGGCGCTCGTCGGGCTCCGTCAGCCCTTCACGGCCCCGGCGGAGACGCCGGTCACCAGATGGCGCTGCGCGAAGAGGAAGACGATCGCCGCGGGTATCGCGATGAGCACGGACGCCGCTGTCATCGGACCCCACTGGGCGCCGTACTGGTTGACGAACTTCTGCAAACCGCCCGCGAGGGTGAGGTTCTCGTCGCCGACCATGAAGGCGGAGGCGTACGCCACCTCGCCCCACGCGGTGACGAAGGAGTAGAACGCGGTCACCGCGAGCCCCGGCTTGGCGAGGGGCAGGATCAGCCGCCAGAAGGTGCCGAAGGGGGTGAGCCCGTCGACCATGCCCGACTCGTCGATCTCGCGCGGGATGGTGTCGAAGAAGCCCTTCATCATCCAGGCGCAGAACGGCACGGCGATCGTGAGGTACGTGATCACCAGTCCGGCGGCCTGGTTGAGCAGGCCCAGGCTCGACATGATGTTGTACAGCGGCACGATGAGCACCGCCATCGGGAACATCTGCGTGATCAGCAGGGTCCACATCAGACCGCGCTTGCCCGGGAAGCGGAAGCGGCTGACGGCGTAGCCGGTGGTGGCGGCGGTGAACACACCGAGCACGGTGGTGAGTCCGGCGATGAGCAGCGAGTTGCCGAACCAGGTGAGGAACGGCGTGTCGTTGAGCAGCTTGGTGTAGTTCTCGAACGTCGTCTCTTTGAAGAAGTCCGTCGTCGTCGCGTACGCGGCGGGCTTCAGCGACGTCAGCAGGACCCACAGCACGGGGAAGACGGCGATGACGGACGCCACGATCAGGGTGGCGTGCAGGCCGACGGACGCGGCCCTGGAGCGTTCGCCGCGGCGCCGTACCTTCGTGGTCGGCGGGTTCGTCTGCGTACCGGTCACGGCGGTCACCAGGTATCTCCCTGCTTGCGGAGGACTCGTTGGTAGACCACGGCGAAGATCATCAGGAGTACGAGGATCAGCACGCCCCAGGTGGACGACAGGGCGTAGTCGCGTGGGCTGATCTCGAAGGAGAACTTGTACGCCTGGGTCACCAGGATCTGGGTGGCCTCGCCGGGACCGCCTCTGGTCAGCAGGAAGATCACCGGGAACATGTTGAACGTCCAGATGGTGCTGAGCAGGATCACGGTCGTGCTGACGGACCGCAGGCCCGGCATGGTGATGTGGCGGAAGCGCTGCCAGGGCCCCGCGCCGTCCATCTCGGCGGCCTCGTACATCTCCCCCGGGATGGACTGGAGTCCGCCGAGCAGGGCCACGAGCATGAAGGGCACGCCGAGCCAGATGTTCACGGCGATGACCGAGAACTTGGCCCAGGTCGGGTCGTTCAGCCACGGCACGGCGTCGATGCCGCCGCCGGCGAGCAGCTTGTTGAGGAAGCCGCGGTCCTCGTTGTAGAGGAAGCGCCAGGCGAAGACGGAGACGAAGCCCGGTACGGCCCACGGGAGGATGAGCATCATCCGGTAGGCGGAGCGGCCGGCGATGCGGCGGTTGAGGATGTTCGCCAGACCCAGGCCGAGGGCGAAGGTGATACCGACGCAGGAGACCGTCCACACCAGCGTCCAGCCGAGCGTGGACAGGAACTGATCGCCCGTCAGGGCGTCGGCGTAGTTGTCCAGTCCGACGAACTCGTAGGTGGCGGGCAGGTGGTTGACGCCGATGTTCCGCTCGACGTTGCGTTCGTTGGCGTCGGTCAGCGACAGATAGATGCCGCGGAGCAGCGGGTACCCGACGATCACGCCGATCACGGCCACCACGGGGGCGACCATGGCCCAGGCGTACCAGTGCGTCGAGACCGAACGGCGCAGCCCGCCGGGGGGTTTGCCAGTGCCGCGGCTCCGGCCGCGGGCGACTTCCGAGTCACCCGCGGCCTTCACCGCCGACTGGCCGGTGTGGACAGCCATCAGCCGGCCTGCCTTCCTCTCGCTCCGTGTTACTTCCAGCCCTTGAGCAGCTTGCGGTAGGAGTCGCCGGTCGCCTCGACACCCTTCTGCGGGGTGGTCTGGCCGGTGAGGACCTTGGTGTACTCGGTCACCAGCGGGGCGAACAGGCTGCCGGTCTCCGGGATCCAGGGGCGCTCGATGGCCTTGTCGACGACGGGCTTGAAGAAGCCGACGATCTCGTTCTTCGCGACCTCGGGCCGCGAGTAGACCGAGGTACGGGTCGGCAGCAGGTTCAGTTCGGTGGTGATCTTCGCCTGGGACTCGGCGGAGGACATGTACTCGACGAACGCGTAGGAGGCGTCGAGGTTCTTCGAGCCCGCGTAGACGCCGAGGTTGTGGCCGCCCTGCGGGGCGCCCTGGCCGGCCGAGCCGGCGGGCACGGGGGCGACGCCCAGGTTGGTCTTGTCCTTGAACTGCGGTCCGGCGTAGGTGTCGGCGATCGCCCACGGACCGTTGATCATCATGGCCACGTCGCCGCCCTTGAAGGCGGCCTGCATGTTCTCCCAGCCGTCGGTGGCGTCGGTCTTGGCGGCGCCGGTGTCGACCAGGTCCTTCACGACCTCCATGGCCTTGACGCCGGCCGGGCTGTCGACGGTGACGGTCTTGCCCTTGGCGTCGACCAGGTCGCCGCCCTCGCCGTAGAGGAACGACAGGAACCAGTACGCGTCGTCGCCGCGCAGGTACATGCCGGTCTTGCCGGTCTTGTCCTTGATCGCCTTGGAGACGGTCTTCAACTCGTCGATGGTCTTGGGCACTTCGACCCCGGCGTCCTTGAACAGCTTCTTGTTGTAGAAGATGCCGAGGGAGTCGATGACCTGCGGGACCGCGTACGTCTTGCCGTCGTACTTGGTGGAGGCGGCGGCCTGCGGGACGAAGTCCTTCTCGTCCTTCAGCGCGGCCGTGCCGTCCAGCGGCGCCAGGTAGCCGAGATCGGCGAACTCGGGCGTCCAGGCGACCTCGGAGCGGATCACGTCGGGCGCGCCGGAGCCGGATCCCGCGGCGTTCTTGAACTTGTTCTGCGCCTCGCCGAACGGCACGTTGACGTACTTGACGTCGACGCCCTTGTGCTGGGCCTCGAAGTCCTCGGCGAGCTTCTTGAAGACCTTGTCCTCGCTGCCCACGGTGGAGGTGTCCCACCACGTGACCGTGCCCGAGAGCTCTCCCGAGCTGGACTTGCCGCCGGTCTCCTCGTCGCCGCCGCAGGCGGTCGCCGCGAGCGCCAGGGTCGCGACCAGGGCGGTGGCCGTTATGCCACGTCGCATCTGAACTCCTTCAACTGCCGTACCGCTCCGTCGCGGCGCCGGGTCGACGTGAAGGTAACAAGGATGAAAGAAGGCCGAAAGAGCTTGCGGAAGATTTCTGCAAGCCACCCTGATCGTTACATTCACGTGTCCGCACAGTTGCCGCAAGGGCCCTTGACGGGGAGCGCGCGAGCTGGCAAGTACGGTACGTGTCGGCCGATACCGGCTCCGTGAGCGGTCGGAACACTCCGGCGGCGCCCTCTCGCAAGGTCTTGCAAGATTTTGCCGAGGGAGTCGTTGCAAGGCGCTGCAAGGTCTCCCGCCCGGACCGCCCCGTCGGCGCCCGTGGCTGAATCCGGAACATGGTGGGCAATCCGGCACACGCCCGGTACAGTCCACTTCCATGACCGCACGGCTAGCCGATATCGCAGTCCAGGCGGGGGTCAGCGAAGCGACGGTCAGCCGCGTACTGAACGGCAAGCCGGGTGTTGCCACGGCCACCCGTGAATCCGTACTCGCCGCACTCGACGTCCTGGGCTACGAGCGCCCCGTACGGCTGCGCAGGCGCAGCGCCGGCCTCGTCGGACTGATCACGCCCGAGCTGGAGAACCCCATCTTCCCGGCGCTCGCCCAGGTCATCGGCCAGGCACTGACGCGCCAGGGCTACACCCCCGTGCTCGCCACCCAGACCCCCGGCGGCTCCACCGAGGACGAGCTGACGGAGATGCTGGTCGACCGCGGCGTCTCCGGCATCATCTTCGTCTCGGGACTGCACGCGGACACCTCGGCGGACATGCAGCGCTACGAGCAACTGCGCGCCCAGGGCGTGCCGTTCGTCCTCGTGGACGGTTTCTCGCCGAAGGTGCGGGCGCCGTTCATCTCGCCGGACGACCGGGCGGCGATGCGGCTGGCCGTGACGCATCTCGTCTCGCTCGGCCACCGCAGGATCGGTCTCGCCGTGGGGCCCAAGCGGTTCGTGCCCGTCCTGCGCAAGATCGAGGGCTTCCGGGCCACCATGCGCGAGCAGCTGGAGCTGACCTCGGAGGAGACGGAGGAGCTGATCCAGCACTCCCTCTACACCCTGGAGGGCGGCCAGGCGGCGACGACGGCGCTCATCGGGCGCGGCTGTACGGCGGTGGTGTGCGCGAGCGACATGATGGCGCTGGGCGCGATCCGCGCCGCCAGACAGCTCGGCAAGGACGTGCCGCGCGACGTGTCCGTCGTCGGTTTCGACGATTCGCCGCTCATAGCGTTCACCGATCCACCGCTCACCACGATCCGCAAGCCGGTGCCGTCGATGGGCCAGGCCGCGGTCCGCACACTGCTTGAGGAAATCGGTGGTACGCCCGCTCCGCACAGCGAGTTCGTCTTCATGCCGGAGCTGGTGGTCCGCGGTTCCACGGCCTCCGGTCCGGCGCCCGGGCCCCTGGGGCGATCCCTGGGAGAAAACGGGCGGAAGTCGGGGTCGCACGCTCGTCCGTAGGGCGTAGCGCATGCGGTCAGGACCCACCCGAGGGATGATCGGTCGAGAGCGGAAATCTG
The DNA here is from genome assembly GCF_042667665.1 of Streptomyces sp. NPDC057307. Classification (NCBI taxonomy): domain Bacteria; kingdom Bacillati; phylum Actinomycetota; class Actinomycetes; order Kitasatosporales; family Streptomycetaceae; genus Streptomyces; species Streptomyces sp. NPDC057307. The sequence continues at coordinate 25,992 of NZ_JBHUZM010000016.1, forward strand.
GCAGACTCTCTCTCCATGGGTGATACGACCGTGAAGATTCCGGAAGGCACGACGGCCACGCCGACACCCCTCGCGGGTGCGACGGCCGACGAGTCCGGCCCGGTGTCCCGCACCGGTCGGCTGCGCCGGATGCGATCGCCACGACGCCCTCGTATCTGGTTCGAAATCCTGCTGATCGCGGTGAGTTACTGGACGTATTCACTGGTCCGTAACGCGGTACCCGAGCAGAAGACCGAAGCCCTGAAGAACGCGGACTGGATCTGGCACGCGGAGCGTTCGCTGGGCCTCAACTTCGAGGAGGCCGTCAACCACGCCGTGAATTCGGTGACATGGCTGGTCGTCTCCATGAACTACTACTACGCGACGCTGCACTTCATCGTCACGATCGCCGTGCTGGTCTGGCTCTACCGCAGTCATCCCGGCCGTTACGCGGCCAGTCGGCTCATTCTCTTCGCGACCACCGCTGTGGCACTGCTCGGTTACTATCTGTATCCGCTCGCGCCGCCCCGGTTGATGAACGGGGGGAATTTCATCGACACGGTGCAGGTCCACGAGACCTGGGGGTCGATGGCGTCGGGCAACTTCAAGGCGGTGTCGAACCAGTACGCGGCGATGCCCTCCATGCACATCGGCTGGTCGCTCTGGTGCGGGCTGACCATCTTCGCGCTGGCCAAGGCGCCGTGGGTGAGGATCCTGGGGCTGCTCTACCCGACGGCCACGCTGATCGTGATCGTCGCCACCGCGAACCACTTCTGGCTGGACGCGGTGGGCGGCATGGTCTGCCTCGCGTTCGGGTTCGCCGTCTCGTACGCCTGGTACCGCGCGCTGCCGCACCAGCTACCGCGGTACGTCGAGGACGACCGCCGCCCGAAACGGCCGCGGTGGCTCCGCCGCCCCGGTGCCTGGGGCAGGCGGGCGACATCGCCCGAGCCGGCCGGCCAGGCCGCCCACAGCGGACCTGTCGAAGAGGCCGCGTCGACCGGACGGACGGCGGCGGGCGCGCAGGCGACCCGGAGCGCGCCGTTCACGCGGAGTGCGACGGCTGTACGGCGGAGTCCGCGGTCCACCTCGCGGCACAGACCGTCCCCCCGGAGCACGCCGTCCTCCCAGCCGGCCCCGTAGCCGGGCCGGCCGAGAGGCCCGGCCGGCCGGGCGGATCGGCGGACTGACCCGGTTCGGCCGGCCGACCGGCTCAGACAGCCCCGTAGAACAGCTCCTCCATCACCGCGCGCGCCCGTCGGGTGGTCCTTCGGTAGTCGTCGATCATGTCGCCGCTGTGTCCGTTGTACGGGCTCGGTCCTGGCGCCACCGATCCGGGGCCGTAGCCCAAGTAGCGCCCCATCGCGGCCAGTTCGCGGCCGTCCGACGGGAACGTGTCACCCGCCCTGCCGCGTACGAGCATCACGCCGTTGCGCACCCGGGTCGCCAGCACCCAGGCTTCGTCGAGGATCTGGGTGTGCTCCGTGGAGATCAGGCCCGCGGCGTGCGCGGCGGCCAGCGCCTCGCGCGTACGCGTCGTCCGCAGACCGGGCACCTCCCAGGCGTGCTGCATCTGGATCAGCTGCACCGTCCACTCGACGTCCGAGAGCCCGCCCCGGCCCAGCTTGGTGTGCAGGGTGGGGTCGGCGCCGCGGGGCAGCCGTTCGGTCTCCATACGCGCCTTGAGCCGGCGGATCTCCCGTACGGCGGCGTCGCTCAGCCCGTCGGCGGGATAGCGCAGCGGGTCGATCAGCTCGATGAAGTCGCGTCCCAGCTCCGCGTCACCCGCCATCGGTTCGGCGCGCAGCAGTGCCTGGCTCTCCCAACCCAGCGACCAGCGGCGGTAGTAGGCGGCGTAGGAGGCGAGGGTGCGTACCAGCGGGCCGGTCTTGCCTTCCGGGCGCAGATCGGCGTCGATCATCAACGGCGGGTCGGCCGTGGGCAGTTGGAGGAGTCTGCGCATCTCGGACACGACGGTGCTCGCGGCCCGTGACGCCTCCTGGTCGGCGACTCCCTCGCGCGGCTCGTACACGAACAGCACGTCCGCGTCGGAGCCGTACCCCTGCTCGTGGCCGCCGAAGCGGCCCATGCCGATGACCGCGAACCTGGCGGGCAGGGTGTCGCCCCACGTCTGGCGCACGGCGGCGCGCAACGCGCCCGACAGGGTCGCGGAGTTGAGGTCGGTGACGGCGTTGCCGACCCGGTCGACCAGCTCGCCGGGGTCCTCCTCGGCGGGGTTCTCCTCGGTGCCGTAACTGCCGATGATGTCGGCCGCGGCGGTCCGGAACAGCTCGCGGCGGCGCACCCCCCGGGTGACGGCGACCGCGATCTCGGCGGTCTCCGCGCGTCCGACGGCGGCCAGTACCTCCAGCTCCAGATGCTCGCGGTTACGCGGTTTCAGTCCGTTCGGGTCGCCGAGGATGGCGACCGCCTCCGGGGCGCGCAGCAGCAGGTCGGGGGCGAGGCGCCCGGCGGACAGCACCCGGGCCAGATTCTCGGCCGCCGCCCCCTCGTCCCGCAGGAGCCGCAGATACCAGGGGGTCTTGCCGAGCGCGTCGGACACCTTGCGGAAGCCCAGCAGGCCGGCGTCCGGGTCGGCGGAGTCCGCGAACCAGCCCAACAGCACGGGCAGCAGCGTCCGTTGGATGGCGGCCTTGCGGCTCACACCGGACGACAGCGCCTCCAGATGCCGCAGCGCCGCCACCGGGTCCGCGTAGCCGAGGGCTTCCAGACGCTGGCCGGCCGCCTTCGTACTGAGCCTGATCTCGCCGGGGGCGAGCTGGGCGACGGCGTCGAGCAGCGGCCGGTAGAAGATCTTCTCGTGCAGCCGCCGGACCATCGAAGCGTGCCGTTTCCAGGCCCTGTTGAGTTCGCTGACCGGTTCGGTGCGCAGCCCGAGGGAGCGTCCGAGACGGCGCAGGTCGGCGTCGTCGTCGGGCACCAGATGCGTGCGCCGCAGCCGGAACAGCTGGATGTGGTGCTCCATGGACCGCAGGAAGCGGTACGCCTCGTCGAGCTGGGCCGCGTCGGTCCTGCCGACGTAGCCGCCGGCCGCGAGGGCGCGCAGGGCGACGAGCGTGGTGCCGCTGCGGATCGACGCGTCGCTGCGGCCGTGCACCAACTGGAGGAGCTGTACGGCGAATTCGACGTCCCGCAGCCCGCCGGGACCGAGCTTCAGCTCGCGGTCGATCTGGCCGACGGGGATGTTGTCGACGACCCGGCGGCGCATCTTCTGCACGTCGGGCACGAAGTTCTCGCGGTCGGCGGCCTGCCAGACCATGGGCGAGACGGCGGCCACGTACTCCTTGCCGAGCGCGATGTCCCCGGCCACGGCGCGGGCCTTGAGCAGGGCCTGGAACTCCCAGGTCTTGGCCCAGCGCTGGTAGTAGGCGAGATGGCTGGAGAGGGTGCGTACGAGCGGGCCGTTGCGGCCCTCGGGGCGCAGGTTCGCGTCCACGGGCCAGATGGTGCCCTCGGCCGTCGTCTCGGAGCAGATCCGCATCATGTGGGCGGCCAGCCGGGTGGCGGCCTGGACGGCCTTGCCCTCGGTCTTCGACGCGTCGGCGTCGGTCTCGTCGTCGGGGGACGCGTGGTCGTGCGCGGGGTTGTGGGCGGGCTCGCCGACGAAGATGACGTCCACGTCGGAGACGTAGTTCAGTTCCTGGCCGCCGCACTTGCCGAGCGCCACGACCGCGAGCCGGCACAGCGCGGCGTCCTCGGGCGCGGCGGCGCGGGCGACGGCGAGCGCGGCGCGCAGCGTGGCGGTCGCCAGGTCGGCCAGTTCGGCGGCGGTCTGGGCGACATCGGTGGTGCCGCACACGTCGCGCGCGGCGAGGGACAGCAGACAGCGACGGTAGGCGACGCGCAGCGAGTCGACGTCGTGCGCCTCGGCGAGACCGGCCTCGAACTCGGCGACGCCGGGGTGCAGATCGGCCGACTCGTAGGTGACGAGCACCTGCCAGTCGGCGGGGTGTCTGGCCAGATGGTCACCGAGGGCCTCGGACGCCCCGAGCACGCCCAGCAGCCTGTCCCGCAGCGGCTTGGCGGCGATCAGCGTGTCCAGCAGGAGCCGGCGGTCGTCGGCCTCGTGCGCCTCGACCAGCCGGACGAGGGCGCGCAGGGCCAGATCGGGGTCGGCGGTGGCGCCGAGCGCGTCGAGGAGGACGGAGTCGGTCCGCACGGACGCCATCTCGGGCAGATCGAGCAGGCGCTCCGCCGCCGACGGGTCGGTGAAGCCGTGCCGGAGCAGGCGGGTGAAGGTACTGCTCCTGCGTCCCTGCACCGTCATTCGGCCTTTCGTCTGTCCGATCAAGGTCCGGGGCCGAGCCTAATACTCCGCCGGTCGCCCGGGGCCGGGCCACTCCTCCGGGGCCCGATTGTGACCTCGACCGATGACTCCTGGTGTCGCGGCCGGTCATCACTTACGGAAGGGTCGTGAGCGTACTCCCGCTCACGGCCGTACAGGACCTCTCCCGGAAGGACCGCGCCATGGCGCACAGAGAACCGGCCAGCACCCGCCTGGACGACCGTTACAGCGACCCGAGGGCCGTGGCGGAGAGCTGGGCCGACGCGGTGCCGCGGCTGGCCGCGGCGGAGATCTTCTGGCTGTCGACCGTACGGCCCGACGGCCGGCCCCATGTCACGCCGCTGCTGACGGTCTGGTGGCGGGACGCGCTGTATTTCTCCTCGGGCGAGCGGGAGCGGAAGGTCCTGAATCTCGACGAGAACCGCGAGGTCGTCCTCACCACCGGCACGAACGCGCTGAACGAGGGCCAGGACCTGGTGATCGAGGGCGAGGCGGTCCGGGAGACGGACGACGCGCGGCTGCGCGAGGTGGCCGCCCTGTGGGAGCGGAAGTACGGGCCCGACTGGCACTTCGACGTCAAGGACGGCGCGTTCGCGGCGAAGTGGGGCGCCGCCCCGGTGTTCGGGGTCGCGCCCCGTACGGCCTTCGGCTTCGCGAAGGCCCCGTACGGCCAGACGCGCTGGCAGTTCGCCTGACGGCGGCCGTACCATCTCGCGCATGAGCCGACGCCGTTCGCGGGGACCCACGGGATTCCGGTAGCTCCGCCAGGAGATACCTGGCGGTGTGACCGACGGAGTCCCCGTGGCACGCACCGCACATCACGTTCCCCTGTCCCGCGCCGGCTCGGCGGGTGAGTACGACCACCGTCCTTGGCGTTCCGTGCGGTTGTACGGCCTCCGGTACAGCGCCCGCGCTCTGGCGGACGCGGCCCGTGCCTCGCGGCGGCCGGTGCCGGAGGCCGTACGGCGACGTGTGGACGTCCGCACCTGGGCGCGCGCGGACACCCACGACCGCTCCGTGTCGATCCGGGCGGCTCTCGACGAACGCCGGGACAGACAGCGGCTGCGCGCCCGGCTGACGGCTCTGCGCGGGCTTGTCGACGCTCCCGGCGGCGTCGCGGCGCTCGAAGCGGCGGACGCCGTGGACGTGGCGCCGGCCCGGCACCGGCGCTGCGCGGTGTGGCTCGCCCGAGGCCGTCCGGACACGTGGTCGTAGCATGGGTCATCGCCATGGACACGATCAGCATGTGGGAATTCGTCGCGCTCGCCGCCGCGGCGGCGCTCGTCGGCTTCTCCAAGACGGCGGTCAGCGGCGCCAACACGGTCAGCCTCGCGGTGTTCGCGGCCGTGCTGCCGGCCCGTGAGTCGACCGGTGTCCTGCTGCCGATCCTGATCGTGGGCGACACGATCGCCGTCCTCACCTACCGCCGTCACGCGCACTGGCCGACCCTGTGGCGGCTGTTCCCGGCGGTCGCCGGGGGTGTGGTGATCGGCACCGTCTTCATGCTGTGGGCGAACGACGGAGCCGTACGTGTCTCCATCGGCTCGATCCTCCTGCTGATGGCGGGCGTCACGATCTGGCGGCGGCGCTACGCACCGGAGGAGGACACCCCGGAGGAGACGGCGTCGCTCAAGGGCCGCGTCAAGGCACGCTCGTACGGGGTGCTCGGCGGCTTCACCACGATGGTCGCCAACGCGGGCGGCCCCGTCATGTCGCTCTACCTGCTGTCGGCGGGTTTCCGGAAGCTCGGCTTCCTGGGCACGTCCGCGTGGTTCTTCCTGATCGTCAACACCACGAAGGTGCCCTTCAGCGTGGGCCTCGGCCTGATCGACCGCGAGTCGCTGCTGCTGGACGCGATGCTGGTGCTCTTCGTCCTGCCCGGCGCCCTCATCGGGAAGCTGTGCGTGGACCGGATCGACCAACGGGTCTTCGAACGGCTGGTGATCGGCGCGACGGTGCTGGGCGGCCTTCAACTACTGCTGCGCTGACCCGCCGGAGCGACGCTCGGGCCGACGGTGCGACACCGTCGGCCCGAATCCACGCACAGGGGCCTGCCGTTACAGCACCGGCAGCAGGTTCTTCAGCTCGAAGGCGGTGACCTCGGAGCGGTACTCCTCCCACTCCCGCTTCTTGTTCCGCAGGAAGAAGTCGAAGACGTGCTCGCCCAGCGTCTCCGCGACCAGTTCGCTGCGCTCCATCAGCGAGATCGCCTCGCCGAGGTTCTGCGGCAGCGGCTCGATGCCCATCGCGCGGCGCTCGGCGTCGGACAGGGCCCAGACGTCGTCGTCGGCGCCCGCCGGGAGTTCGTAGCCCTCCTCGATGCCCTTGAGGCCGGCCGCGAGGAGCACCGCGTAGGTCAGGTAGGGGTTCGCGCCGGAGTCGATGGAGCGGACCTCCACGCGCGCGGAGCCCGTCTTACCGGGCTTGTACATCGGGACGCGGATCAGCGCGGAGCGGTTGTTGTGGCCCCAGCAGATGTACGAGGGGGCTTCGCCGCCCGAGCCCGCCGTGCGGGTGGAGCCGCCCCAGATGCGCTTGTAGGAGTTGACCCACTGGTTGGTGACGGCCGAGATCTCCGCGGCGTGCGTGAGCAGGCCGGCGATGAAGGACCGGCCGACCTTGGAGAGTTGGTACTCGGCGCCCGACTCGTAGAACGCGTTGCGGTCTCCCTCGAAGAGGGAGAGGTGGGTGTGCATGCCGGAGCCCGGGTACTCGCTGAACGGTTTCGGCATGAAGGACGCGTGGACGCCCTGCTCCAGCGCGACCTGCTTCATGACCAGGCGGAAGGTCATGACGTTGTCGGCGGTGGAGAGCGCGTCGGCGTACCGCAGGTCGATCTCCTGCTGGCCGGGGGCGCCCTCGTGGTGGCTGAACTCCACGGAGATGCCCATGGATTCGAGCATGGTGATCGCCTGGCGGCGGAAGTCCATGCCGACGTTCTGCGGGGTGTGGTCGAAGTAGCCGGAGCTGTCGGCGGGGGTGGGCCGGGTGCCGTCGACCGGCTTGTCCTTCAGGAGGAAGAACTCGATCTCGGGGTGGGTGTAGAAGGTGAAGCCGAGGTCCGAGGTCTTGGCGAGCATCCTCTTCAGGACGTAGCGCGGGTCCGCGAAGGACGGTGAGCCGTCGGGCATCAGGATGTCGCAGAACATCCGTGCGGTGCCCGGGGCCTCCGCGCGCCACGGCAGAATCTGGAAGGTCCCCGGATCGGGCTTGGCGATCATGTCGGACTCGTACACCCGGGCGAAGCCCTCGATGGCCGAGCCGTCGAAGCCGATCCCCTCGTCGAACGCCTGTTCAAGCTCGGCGGGGGCGACGGCGACCGACTTGAGGAAGCCGAGCACATCGGTGAACCACAGGCGTACGAAGCGGATGTCGCGTTCCTCAAGGGTCCGGAGCACGAATTCCTGCTGCTTGTCCATGTCTGCTGTCCTACCCATCCTTGCCGGTCAGGCCGCCTGCTCCCACGCTGCCGAGTACACCGGGGCACCCGAGCATGACACCACAGGATTTCCGGAAGGTTGCACACCGGCGTACTAAAGCATTGTCGGACACGCGACGCGTGCGGCGCGCGTCCGGGTGCCCCGACGGCGGACGGAGGCAGGCGGGCGGCCCCGGGATCAGGCGGTGTGGGTGATCTGGATGAGATTGCCGCAGGTGTCGTCGAAGACCGCGACGGTCACCGGGCCCATGTCGGCCGGCTCCTGCGTGAAGCGCACACCGAGCGCCTGAAGGCGCGCGAACTCGGCGTGGACGTCGTCCACGGCGAAGGAGGTGTACGGGATGCCGTCCGCGACCAGCGCGTCCCTGAAGGGCTTCACGGCGGGGTGCCCGGACGGTTCGAGCAGCAGCTCGGTGCCGTCGGGATCGGCCGGGGACACGACGGTGAGCCAGCGGTCCTCGCCCACCGGAACGTCGTTCTTCGTCTGGAACCCGAGCACCTCCGTATAGAAGCGGTGCGCCTGGGCCTGGTCGTTGACGAAGACACCGGACAGATTGATCTTCATGGGGATTCTCCTGATTGTTCTGGCACGAGCCAGCGGTCGGTGAGATGTTCCAGCGGCCCCGTGTCGAGGTGGTGGAACTTGTAGCGGCCGTCCCGCCGGGTCTCCACGAGGCCGGCGGCCTCAAGGAGGGCGAGATGCTGCGAGACGCCCTGGCGGGTCGTGTTGAGCCCGTGTTTCGTCAGCAGCCGTCCGCAGATCTCGAACAGCGTCTGGCCGTCGCGTTCGGCCAGCTCGTCGAGGATCGTGCGGCGGGTGTGGTCGGCCAGGGCCTTGAATACATCATCGGACACGACGCCACTATAGGCAAGCGTTTCCTTGCCTATCAACCCGCGCCGTCGACCGCCTCTCAATGAAGCGGTGCCGCCGTGTCCGACCAGCCCAGCGGGTACGGCTCCCCGTCGTCCCCCGGCATCGGCCGCTCCCCGCCCGCCTCGGTGAACGCCGTGAGGGCCTCCACGAGCGCCGTACGCTGCTCGGGAGCCAGCCGCTCGACGATCGCCGTGATCTCACGTCTGCGCGCCGCCGAGACGTCCGCCACGAGCGTCCGGCCCTCGTCCGTGAGCCGCAGCACCGTCTCGCGGCGGTTGCCCGGGTTGATCCCGCGTTCGGCCAGCCCGGCGGTGATGAGCCGGTCGACCATGCGCATCGCGGTGGACGGGTTCACCCCTAGCCGTTCGGCCAGCGACACGAGGTTCGCGCCGCCGTGGGCCGAGAGGACCTTCAGCAGCCGGAACTGGGGCAGGGTGACCCGGTCCTCGACCGTGGCCAGGGAACGGACGGACAACGTGACGAGCAGCCGTGAGGCGATCAGCACCGCCCGGGTCACGGCGTCGACGTCGGGTTCGCGCGGCTGGGGTTCCGGAGGGTCGGCCATGCCTCTTTGTACCGCGCCCGAGCCACCGCGGACCCGCTCCGTACCGCCGTCCGTACCGCCGTCCCCCGCGTCACGGACCCCGCCCCACAGCCACGTTCCGGACTCGGTACCCCCGGCGCACTCCTGCTCGACCACCTGTACGGACTACGATCTGCGCCCATGGGGGGACGACGCCACATACGCGACGCGCGTCCCACGGCCGTGCTCAGCGCCGTGGCGACGCTGCTCGCCGCGCTCTACGTCTGTCTGGGCCCCGGCGACACGCACCATCAGGCACCCTCGCCGACAGTGACGGCGCAGGCCACGGCGCACGCCGACAGCGCCGGCATCACCCTCCGTACGGATGTGACGGGCACGGCCGCCCGGCCCGCCTCGGCCCCCGAGTACACCTGCCCGTACGACCGGAGCGGCTGCCGCTTCATCCCGCACCTCAGTCCGGCCGTGCTCACCGCGCCGCTGCCCGCCGATCCGCTCGGCACCGACGACGTGGGTCCCGCGCGCCTCGCACTCCCGCCCAGCACCGGCCAGGTGTCCCGCTCCGGCGCGTTTCCCCGCGCGCCGGATCTCCACGTCCTCCAAGTACTGCGGACGTAGCCGGGCCCGCGCCCCCACCGGGTTCCCGTAACTCCCCCACCCCCGTTCCGCAGGTTTTCGAGAAGGACGACACAGACACCATGGCTTCCAAGACCCAGAGCAGCGAGCGCAAGGCCCGAATAGAGCAGATGCGCAAGGCCGAGCGCGCGCGTGAGCGCCGCAACCGCATCATCACGATCACGGCGAGCACGGTCGTGGTCGTGGCGCTCGTCGCTTTCGGCGCGTTCGTGCTGAACAAAGAGTCCGAGGACCAGAAGAAGGAGGAGCAGGCCGCCGCGAAGCCCGTCAAGGGCGAGAAGTCCTGGGACGCCAAGAAGCTGGGCCGTGACCATGTCGCCGAGGCGGTCAAGTACCCGCAGACCCCGCCGGTCGGCGGCAACCACAACCAGGTCTGGATGAACTGCGCCGGCGACGTCTACAAGGACGCGGTCCCGGACGTGAACGCGGTGCACTCGCTGGAGCACGGCGCGGTCTGGGTGTCGTACAACGACAAGGCGCCCGAGGGCGACGTGAAGGCGCTCGGCGACCTCGTGGGCAAGACGCAGTACTCGTTCATGAGCCCCGTGAAGGAGCAGGCCGGGGCGATCATGCTGACCGCGTGGGGCAAGCAGGTCACCGTCGACAGCGCGAAGGACCCCCGGGTCGACCAGTTCTTCGCGAAGTACGTGCAGGGCACGCAGACGCCTGAGCCGGGTGCGGCCTGCACCGGCGGAATGGGCGCCCAGTGACGCGCACGAACTGGGCCGCCATCACCGCGGTCGTCCTGGCCCTGCTGTTCGCCGGGGCGGCCACCGTCGCCTCCGCGGGCCCCGACGACTCGCCCCGCGCGGCGGCCACACCCACGGCGGACTCGGCCGAGGCGGGCTTCGCGCGTGACATGGCGGTCCATCACCAGCAGGCGGTGGAGATGTCGTTCCTCGTGCGGGACAGCACGGACGACGAGGAGGTGCGCCGCCTCGCGTACGACATCGCCAACACCCAGGCGAACCAGCGCGGCATGCTGCTGGGCTGGCTGGACATGTGGCAGCTGCCGAAGGTCGCCACCGGCCAGAAGCCCATGGCCTGGATGGAGCAGGACGAACACGCGGGCATGGACGGCATGGCGGGCATGGATCACGGCGGCCACGAGGTCCGTGACGGCTCGCTGATGCCGGGCATGGCGACGAAGACGGAGCTGGACACGCTCAGGTCCGCCAAGGGCAAGAAGGCGGAGATCCTGTACCTCCAGCTGATGACCGACCATCACAAGGGCGGCGTCACGATGGCCCAGGGCTGCGCCGAGTTGTGCGAGGTCGACACCGAACAGGCCCTGGCCGAGGGCATGGTGACGGCCCAGCAGTCCGAACTGGGCCTGATGGCCGACCTCCTGAAGGCCCGGGGCGCGAAGCCGCGCACCTGACAGCCCGACGGTGGGACACACCGCCGCCCCCGTCCGCGGAATCACCACCGCGGGCGGGGGCGGCGCCGTTCAGGCTCCGGTACGCGCGGCCGCCGCCCAGGTGATCGCCGGCGGGCGTACGGCCGCGCACAGCGGCAGGCCCGCCGCGTCGGTCAGCCCCAGCGGGGTCTCGACGGTGCCCGCGTCCAGCAGTTCCCCCGGCACATCCGCGAGGAAGATCTTCGCCCGCCGGAACATCTCGAAGTCGCCGCCCGGCGGCAGCTCGCCCCACGTCAGATAGACGAAACGCGCACCGCGCCGCCCCTGGACGTACGGCCCTCGGAAGTCCGGCGCCGCGACGGGCGGCTCCCCGGGCGCCTCCCCGTCCGCGGAGCCCGCGGAGCGCGCGGAACCGACCGCCGTGACCGTCTCGACCGGGATCTCGAAGACCGCCCCGGCCGCGCCGGCGGACACCAGCTGGTCCGGCTCCCCGCCCCGCTGGGTGCCGACGTGGACATGGCGGAATTCGCCGCAGTCCGCCCCCGGCAGGTCGTGGCCCAGAATCCGCAGGGTCAGCAGCGCCATGCCCCTCACCTCTCCATTCACCCGTACGGGTGACAGCGGTCGCGTACACCCGTACGGCCCCATGACGATGGGGGCGCTCGGGGCGGACGGCATTCAGGAGGAACGAACCCCATGACCACCGCCAAAGACATCATGCATCCCGGCGCCGACTGGATCCCCTCGCACGAGACCCTGGACCGGGCCGCGCAGCTCATGCGGGACCTGGACGTGGGCGCCCTGCCCATCGCCGACACCGAGGAGCGGCTGACCGGCATCCTGACCGACCGCGACATCGTCATCGGCTGCGTGGCGATGGGCCACGACCCGGCGAAGGTCACCGCCGCCGAGATGGCCCACGGCACGCCGCGCTGGATCGACGCGGGCGCGGACGTGGACGACGTGCTCCACGAGATGCAGGAGCACCAGATCCGCCGGCTGCCGGTCATCGAGAACAAGCGCCTGGTCGGCATGATCAGCGAGGCGGACCTGGCGCAGCACCTGAGCGACGCGCAGATCGCCGCGTGGGTGGAACGGGTCTACGCGAGCGGCTGAGCCACCGCACAGGCGCCGGCAGACCCGGGCAGAGGTACGTGGGCCGCCGCCCCGTGGCGCGGCCCACACACCCGCGCCCAGCCTCACCCACCCCATCGCGTCAGAAAGACGATTACAGTGGGGGCGTGCCTCAACTACGTCTCGCCCTGAATCAGATCGACTCGACCGTCGGCGATCTCGCCGGAAACGCCGAGGCGATCGTGCACTGGACCCGGCACTCCGCCGAACAGGGCGCGCATCTCGTCGCGTTCCCCGAGATGGTGCTGACCGGCTACCCCGTCGAGGACCTGGCCCTGCGGTCGTCGTTCGTCGAGGCGTCCCGCGACGCGCTGCGCGCGCTCGCCGCGCGGCTCGCCGCCGAGGGCTTCGGCGAACTGCCCGTCGTCGTGGGCTATCTCGACCGGTCCGAGCGGGACCGGCCCCGGATCGGCCGGCCGGCCGGCTCCCCGCAGAACGCCGCCGCCGTGCTGCACCGGGGCGGTGTGGCGCTGACCTTCGCCAAGCACCACCTGCCCAACTACGGCGTCTTCGACGAGTTCCGCTACTTCGTGCCCGGCGACACGATGCCCGTCGTCCGGGTGCGCGGCATCGACGTGGCGCTCGCGATCTGCGAGGACCTCTGGCAGGACGGCGGCCGGGTCCCGGCCACCCGTTCCGCCGGGGCGGGCCTGCTGCTCTCCATCAACGCCTCGCCGTACGAGCAGGCCAAGGACGACACCCGGCTCGAACTCGTACGCAAGCGCGCCCAGGAGGCCGGCTGCGTCACCGCGTATCTCGCGATGATCGGCGGCCAGGACGAGCTGGTCTTCGACGGCGACTCGATCGTCGTCGGCAAGGACGGCGAAGTCGTCGCGCGCGCACCGCAGTTCGCCGAGGGCAGTGTGGTCATCGACCTCGAACTGCCCGCGGCCGCCGCCGAACCGCCCGGCGGCACCGTGGACGACGGTCTGCGGATCGACCACGTCGTCCTCTCCGAGGAGCCCGTCCCCGCCTACGAGCCGGAGCTGACGGGCGGCTACGCGGAGCGGCTGGACGACGACGAGGAGGTCTACTCCGCGCTGGTGGTGGGCCTGCGGGCGTACGCCGCCAAGAACGGCTTCGGATCCGTCCTGATCGGCCTCTCCGGCGGCATCGACTCCGCCCTCGTCGCCGCCATCGCCTGCGACGCGCTCGGCGCCGAGCACGTCTACGGCGTCTCGATGCCGTCCAAGTACTCGTCGGACCACTCACGCGGCGACGCGGCCGACCTGGCCCGCCGTACGGGGCTGAACTTCCGCACCGTCCCCATCGAGCCGATGTTCGACGCGTACATGGACGCGCTCGCCCTGACCGGACTCGCGGAGGAGAACCTGCAGTCGCGGCTGCGCGGCACGATGCTGATGGCGCTCTCCAACCAGGAGGGCCAGATCGTGCTCGCGCCCGGCAACAAGTCCGAGCTGGCGGTGGGGTATTCGACGCTGTACGGCGACTCCGTCGGCGCCTACGGCCCGATCAAGGACGTCTACAAGACGACGGTCTTCCGGCTCGCCCGCTGGCGCAACCGCGCCGCCGAGGAGCGCGGCCAGACCCCGCCGATCCCCGCGAACTCGATCACCAAGCCGCCGAGCGCCGAACTGCGCCCCGGCCAGGTCGACACGGACTCGCTGCCTGACTACGACGTGCTGGACCGGCTGCTGGCGATGTACGTCGACCGCGACCAGGGCAAGGACGCGATCGTGGCGGCGGGCTTCGACCCCGAGACGGTGGCGAGGACGCTGCGCATGGTGGACACGGCGGAGTACAAGCGGCGGCAGTATCCGCCGGGCACCAAGATCTCCGCGAAGGGCTTCGGCAAGGACCGGCGGCTGCCGATCACGAACCGCTGGCGGGAGTCGCCGACCGCCTGAACCGCGTTGATCAGTCGGAGAGTTCGATACGGGCGGCGATCGGCAGATGGTCGCTGCCCGTGCGCGGCAGCGTCCACGACGACATCGGCTCGACGCCCTTGACCATGATCTGGTCGATGCGCGCCATCGGGAACGCGGCCGGCCAGCTGAAGCCGTAACCGTCGCCGGCGGCGCCCTGGGTGGAGCGCATCTGCGACGTCACGGCGTTCAGGGAGCGGTCGTTCATCGTGCCGTTGAGGTCGCCGAGCAGCACGACCCGCCGGATGTCCTCGTCGGCGATCGCCTCGCCGAGGGCGTCGGCGCTGTTGTCACGCTGGTTGGCGGTGAAGCCGGCGTGCAGTTTCACACGTACGGACGGCAGGTGCGCCACGTAGACGGCGACCTCGCCCCGCGGCGTCGTCACCGTGGCGCGCATCGCGCGGGTCCAGCCCATCCGGATGTCGACGGAGCGGCTGCCGGTCATCGGGTACTTGCTCCAGAGCCCCACCGTGCCCTGCACCGAGTGGTACTTGTACGTCGCGGCGAGTGCCTTCTCGTACGTGGGAACCGCCGACGCCTTCAGCTCCTCCAGCGCCACGACGTCCGCGCCGGACTCCACGATCTCGCGCGCGGTTCCCTCCGGATCGGGATTCTCCGCGTTGACGTTGTGCGTGGCGACCATCAGATCGCCGCCGCCGCCTGACTTGTCGAGGATCAGCCCGCCGAAGAGATTGACCCAGACGACGGCCGGGAGGAGCAGCGCGATCAGCGCGGTGGCGGAGCGCCGTACCAGCGCGGCCACCAGGATCACGGGGACGAGCAGCCCCAGCCACGGCAGGAAGGTCTCCATGAGACTGCCCAAGTTGCCGATGCGGTTGGGGATCTGGGCGTGCAGGATCATCACCAGCGCCGTCAGGACGGCGAGCGCCGCGAGGACGACACCGCGCCGCCAGATGCCGCGGTCGCCGCGCCAGCGGTCGACAAAGGTCCGGAACCGGCCGGTGGGAGGGTTGTTGTCCTCGGCGCCGTCCACCCGGGACTCAGCCGTGTACTCCTGCGTCATTCCGCTGCCCTCACTGCCTTGCCGTGCACGCCCGCCATCGACCCTAGGCGATGACGGGCGCTTTCTCCGCCGTCCCCCGACGGCCGTACGGGCTCAAGGACGAGCAACGAGGGGCGGCGGGTTCCGGGCAAGGGGCCGCTACCGGGCCGCTGTGACGCAACACGCATGATCGGCGCGGGCGCGCGGCGGCCGGTCAGCTCCCCGTGTCCCGGGCCGGATCCACGTCCGGATCCGCGTCCGGACCGCTGTCCGGATCCCCGTCCGTGTGGGCGGCTGTGTCGGCGGCTGTGGTCCCGGGCGCGTCCCTGGGGAGCAGACCTTCGAGCACCGCGCGGACGATGCGTTCGGAGAGGTCGTCGTCCAGCGGCGAGTCCTTGCGGTGGACGGTGCGCAGGAGCATGGGGCCGACGAAGAGTTCCTCGATCAGCTCCGCGTCGATGTCCGGGCGGAGTTCACCCGCGGCGACGGCGCGGCGGACGGCGGCCGTGACCGCGACGCGCCGTGGCTCGATCACCGTGCTCTGGTAGGCGCCCCACAGCTTCGGGTGGCTCTTCATCTGCGCGAAGACGTTGTAGAGCAGGGCCGAGTTGCGTTGGGCGAGACCGCGGCGGCGCATGGACTCCAGGGAGACGAGGATGTCGGCGAGACCCGAGGTGCCCGACAGGGCGGGCTCGGGCGGCTCGATGTGGCGCAGGACGTCCACGAAAAGCTCTTCCTTGTCGCTCCAGCGCCGGTAGATGGTGGCCTTGCCGACGCCCGCCGTCCGCGCGATGCGCTCGATGGAGAGCCCGGAGAGCGGCTCGCCCTCCTCAAGAAGCCTCACCACGGCCTGGAGGATCGCGCGTTCGGCCGCCTCGCTGCGTGGCCGGCCCCGCCTGGGCTCCCGGCCCCGGTCCTGCTCCTGCGCCTTCCCGTGCAATGCCTCACCCTTCGCCCTGCCCCGACCATGTCGTGCGGCCCGCACCCGCGCGCCGATTCTCGCCGACGGCGGCGGGTGCGGTCGACCGTCTCAGTCGCGTACGGCGGGTGCGACGGGTACGGGCCCCTCGGCCGGCCGCTCGGCGTCCCGCTTCGGTACGGGCCCCTCCGGAGCCGTACGGCCCGGCATGAAGAGTGCCACCACGACGGTGCCGATCAGCGCGACACCGGCGGAGCCGAGGGCGGTGACATGCATCGCGGTCAGGAAGGCGTCGTTCGCGGAGGAGATCAACGGGCCGCCGGCGGGGCCGAGTTTCTCGGCGACGGCCATGGTCGCCTCGATGGACTCCCCCGCCGTGTCGCGCGCGGCGGCCGGGACGGCGCCGAGGTGACCCTCGATCTCGCCGCGGTAGGTCGAGGAGAGCAGCGAGCCGAGTACGGCGACGCCGAGCGCCCCGCCGACCTGGCGGAAGGTGTTGTTGATGGCCGATCCGGAGCCGGCCTTCTCGCGCGGCAGGGCCTGCATGACGGCGACGGTGACCGGCGGCATGATGTGGGCCATTCCGGCGCCCTGGACGAAGAAGACCACGCACAGCACCCATACGGGTGTGGTGGCGTCGAACAGGGCGAACGCGGCGAGACCCGCGGCGACGAGCAGCATGCCGGCGGTGCAGACCGCGCGGGCGCCGAACCGGTCGACGACGAGCCGGGCGCGCGGCGCGAAGACCATCTGGGCGACGGCGAGCGGCACGATCAGCAGGCCCGAGTCGAGCGCGCTGTACCCGCGCACGCTCTGGAGGTAGAAGGCCGAGAAGAAGGTCACGCCCATCAGGGCGAAGAAGACCAGCGCGATGGCCGCGACGGCGGCCGAGAACGCCGGCTTCTTGAAGTAGGACATGTCGATGGACGGATGGTCGCTGCGCTTCTCGTGCACGACGAACGCGGCCAGGACGGCCACACCGCCGAGGGTCGAGGCCAGCACCGTAACGTCGGTGAAGTCGGCCAGCTCGCCCGCGCGGATGATCCCGTACACGAGCAGGACGAGGCCGACGATCGAGAGCAGCACACCCACCGGGTCGACCCGGCCCGGGTTCGGGTCCTTGGAGTCCGGCACCAGGAGCCACATCGCGATCAGCGCGACGATCACCACGGGGACGTTGACCAGGAAGATCGAGCCCCACCAGAAGTGTTCGAGCAGGACGCCGCCGGTGATCGGCCCGACGGCGATGGCGAGTCCGACGCCGCCCGCCCAGATGCCGATGGCCTTGGGCTGCTCGTCGCGCTCGAAGACGTTCATCAGGACGGCGAGGGTGGCCGGCATCACAAAGGCGGCGCCGAAGCCCATCAGGGCGCGGTACGCGACGAGTTCACCGGGCGATCCGGACATCGCGGCGAGGGCGGAGCCGATGCCGAAGACGGTTATGCCGAAGAGCAGTACCTTCTTGCGGCCGACGCGGTCGCCGAGCAGGCCGGAGGTGAAGAGGAGGCCGGCGAAGACGAGGGTGTAGGAGTTGATCGCCCATTCCAGCTCGCTCTGGGTGGCGCCGATCCCGACGGGCTCCGGGCTCGCGATGGTCTTGACCGCGACGTTCAGGATCGAGTTGTCGAGGACCACGATGAGCAGGCTGAGCATGAGGACGCCGAGGATGGCCCAGCGGCGCTTGTGGATGGCTTCGGGGACCCGGGGCGCGGAGTCGTGGACGCCGGACGGCGCGGGTGACGATGTGGACATGGCGAGAAGCCTAGGCCAATTTCAATACGGCACCGTCTCGTATTGTAAATTCTTTACCCGGTGGCCTCCGACAGCGGAGCAGCCCCACTTCCCGTCGACGGCCCGGAGATGCCACCATGGAGACGGTCCGGGGACGCCGTCAGGGCGCCTCGAGATGACGAAGGAGTCGTAAGCCATGACGTTCGAGGCTGCGCCCAATCCCTCCCGCGATCCCAAGTCGCTGTACGGCGGCACGGGCACCCGCCGCGTCACCGTCCATGACATCGCCGCCGCCAAGCGACGCGGCGAGAAGTGGCCCATGCTCACCGCGTACGACGCGATGACCGCGTCCGTCTTCGACGAGGCCGGTATCCCGGTCATGCTCGTCGGCGACTCGATGGGCAATGTCCACCTCGGCTACGAGACGACCGTGCCGGTCACGCTCGACGAGATGACCATGCTGTCCGCGGCCGTCGTACGGGGCACCAAGCGCGCCCTCGTCGTCGGCGACCTGCCGTTCGGCTCGTACCAGGAAGGCCCCGTCCAGGCCCTGCGCAGCGCCACGCGGCTGGTCAAGGACGCCGGGGTCGGCGCGGTCAAGCTGGAGGGCGGGGCGCGCTCGCTGGCGCAGACGGAGCTGATCGTCCAGTCCGGCATCCCGGTCATGTCGCACCTCGGGCTGACACCGCAGTCCGTGAACACCCTGGGCTACCGGGTGCAGGGCCGCGGCGACGAGGCCGCGCACCGCCTGCTGCACGACGCCAAGTCGGCGCAGGCGGCGGGCGCGTTCGCGGTGGTCCTGGAGCTGGTGCCCGCCGAGGTCGCCACCGAGATCACCCGGTCGCTGGACATCCCGACCATCGGCATCGGCGCCGGTCCGGACACCGACGCGCAGGTGCTCGTCTACACCGACATGGTCGGTCTCACGGACGGCAAGGTGCCGCGCTTCACCAAGCAGTACGCGAACCTCCGGCAGACGCTCGGCGACGCCGCGAGGGAGTTCGCGGACGAGGTCGTCGGAGGAACGTTCCCGCAGGAGGAGCACACCTTCCACTAGCCCGTCCCCGCAGCCACTGCCGCAAGAGAAGACAGCCCGCCGACATCCCCCATCGGCGGGCTGTCGGCGTTCCCCCGCGTCCCGCCGCGTTCTCCGGGCGCGTGTCGGCGGCCTGTCGGTCGGCTGTCGGTCCGTTGTCAGCGGCGGCTGCCAGGATCGACGGCATGACGCGAATCGACACCATCCCTGCCGACGGCACCACGGCCGTCACGGTACGGGGCCTGGTCAAGCACTACGGTGCGACCAAGGCGCTGGACGGCGTGGACCTGGACGTGCGTGAGGGCACGGTTCTCGGTGTCCTCGGCCCCAACGGCGCCGGCAAGACCACCCTCGTACGCTGCCTGTCCACCCTGATCCTGCCCGACGCCGGTACGGCCGTCGTCGCCGGCTACGACGTGGTGAAGCAGCCGCGGCAGCTCCGCCGCACCATCGGCCTCACCGGTCAGTACGCCTCGGTCGACGAGAAGCTCTCCGGCTGGGAGAACCTGTACATGATCGGGCGACTGCTCGATCTGTCCCGTACGGCCGCCCGCAGGCGCGCGGACGAGCTGCTGGAGCGGTTCTCGCTCACCGAGGCGGCGAAAAAGCCTGTGCTCCAGTACTCGGGGGGTATGCGCAGGCGCCTGGACCTCGCGGCGTCGATGATCGGACAGCCCTCGGTGCTGTATCTGGACGAGCCGACGACGGGCCTCGACCCCCGCACGCGCAACGAGGTGTGGGCCGAGGTCCAGCGGATGGTCGCCGACGGCGTGACCGTCCTGCTCACCACGCAGTACATGGAAGAGGCCGAACAGCTCGCGAGCGAGCTGACGGTCATCGACCGCGGCCGGGTCGTCGCGGGCGGCAAGGTCGACGAGCTGAAGGCGAGGGTCGGCGGCCGGACCCTGGAGATCCGCCCGAGCGACCCCGGCCAACTGCCGGAGATGGCGCGGGCGTTGAGCGAGACGGGCCTGGACGGCGTCGCGGGGTCGCAGGTGCAGGACGGCATGCTGTTCGTGCCGATCCTCGCCGACGTACAACTGACCGCCGTCATCGGCCTGTTGGCCGGGCGCGGGTTCGAGATCGCGCACATCGGCACCCATCTGCCCAGCCTGGACGAGGTGTTCCTGGCGATCACGGGCGAGAAGGCCGGCGAACAGGGCGACGACACGAACGACGACGCGCGGGACGACGCGCAGCTGAAGGGGGTCGCGGCATGAGTACGGCGACAACGACGAAAGTGACGGAGCCCATACCGTCCGTCCAGGACGGGAAGCCCGTCCGGGCCACGGCCGACGAGGGCCGGATCGGTCTGCGGGCCAATCTGCGGCACATCGGCGCCCTCGCGCGCCGTAACGCCCTCCAGATCAAGCAGGATCCGGAGTCGATGTTCGACGTCCTGCTGATGCCGATCGTCTTCACGCTGCTGTTCGTCTTCGTCTTCGGCGGAGCCGTCGCGGGCAAGGGCAACCAGTCCGAGTACGTCAGCTATCTGGTCCCCGGCCTGATGGCGATGATGGGGCTCAACGTCTCGATGGCCGTGGGCAGCGGGATCAACGAGGACTTCCAGAAGGGAGTCATGGACCGGTTCCGCACGATGCCGATCGCCCGGTCCTCGGTCCTCATCGCGAAGATCGTGGTCGAGGTCGGCCGGATGATGGTCGCCTTCGCGATCCTGCTGATCGTGGGCTTCGTGCTCGGTATGTCGATCGAGACCTCGCCGCTCGAAGTGCTGGGCGCGATCGGCCTGTCGCTGCTGTTCGGCGCGTCGTTGATGTGGATCTTCATCCTGATCGGTCTGACCGTGAAGACGGCGCAGGCGGTGCAGGGCGTGGGATTCCTGGTGCTGATGCCGCTGCAGTTCGGCTCCTCGATCTTCACGCCGCCGTCGACGATGCCGGGCTGGCTGCAGAACTTCACCGACTACAACCCGCTGTCGAATCTGGCCGACGCGGCGCGCGGGCTGTTCATCGGCGGGCCCGTCGCCCACGACCTGTGGATGACGCTGGCCTGGTCGGCGGTGATCACGCTGGTGACGGCGCCGCTGGCGGTGTCCAAGTTCCGCAAGAAGACCTGAGTCCCGCCCGCGAGAAGGGACCTGACCCGCGGCCTCGGAGGCCGGCCCGGGCTCCGGCTTCGGGGGCCGGTCAGACGCCGGCCAGGGCGAAAGCCTCGGCGAGGGTGAGCGCGCGACCCTCGGCGAGGGCCTTCTCGTACGCGGCGCCCGTCAGCCCCCCGGCGTGGACCGCCGCCTCCGCCGCGTCCCGGCTCTCGCGCTCCTGCGCGGCCCGGTAGTGGCCCCGCGGCAGGTGCTTCTCGTACGCGCCCACCAGGCGCGCCCCGTCCCGTACGTGCTCCGGGCCGCCGAGTCCGGCCAGCGACCAGCCCGCGGTCAGCAGATGGACGGCGGGCATCTGCGGGGCGACCATCCGCGACATCGGGTCGAGCGTCCGGGCGAGTGCCAGCCGTGCCTGGTCGAGCCCTTCGGCGTACCGGCCGTCGATGTTGTCCAGCCAGGCGAGCATCCCGAACACGAATCCCTCGAAGATGGCCAGGTTGGCGTGTTGGAAGGTCCCCAGCAGCCGGCCCAGTTCCTCGCGGCCCTCGGCGGCGCGTCCGCTGCGGCCCAGCCAGATCGACAGATAGAGGCGGGCGGCCGGTTCGGCCTCGTAGTCGCGCCGGGCGGTCTGCGCGAGGATCTCGCGCAGGATCACCTCGCCCTTGTCCCCGTCGCCCGTCTCCATCATCACGCCCGCCAGACGGGTGCGCAGGAGCGAGACCTGCGCCTCGGCGCCGAGCAGCCGGGTGTTCTCGATGGCGGCGTGGTAGTCCGCCGCGGACCGCTCGAACTCACCGTTGCGCTCGAAGGCTTCGGCGCGGGCCGACAGTGCCTCGGCGGCGCCCCACGCGTCGCCGAGCCGGGTGAAGATCTCCAGGCTCTCCTCGGCGTCCCGGCCCGCGTCGCCGACCCACTCGCTGCGGTTGGCGAGGATGTTGGCCCGCATCTGGAGGGCCGACGCCAGCTCCCACTCGTAGCCGAGGTCCCGGCACGCCCGGACCCTCGCGTCGGTGTACTCACGGAGCCGGTCGGCCTGTCCCGTCAGCATGATCGCGAAGAACCAGAGCGAGCCGGGCATACGGCAGGTCTGCGGCAGACCGGGCGAATATGCCTGGCCGACGCGGCCCAGCCACTCCATGCTCTCGGGCGTGGTCCAGGTGTCGAACTCGTGGTTCATGCTCGACAGATGGATCATGCGGACCCCGCGCCGTGCCTCCAGCAGTTGCTCGGGCGCCATCGGCGGCGGCGCGTCCGTGCACCGTTCGTACAGCGGCGGGGCGGGTGCGACGGGCGCGTCGAAGGGATCGGGACCCAGTTCGGCGGTGGCGTGCGCCCAGTGCCGCGCGTCGGCCCGCAGATCGCGGATCTGCCAGTACCAGGCGAGCGAGTGGACCAGGCAGAGCGCCTCGTGCTCGTCCCGGTCGGCGACGGCGTGCCGCAGGGCTGTACGCAGGTTCTCGTAGTCGAGCGTGATCCGCTCGATCCAGTGGACCTGCTCGGGGCCGCGCAGCTTCGGGTCGGCGAGCCGGACCAGCTCCCGGAAGTGCGTGAGATGGCGGCGCTCGGCGGCGGCACGGTCACCGGACTCGTCCAGCCGTTCACCGGCGTACTCCAGGACGGTCTCCAGCAGCCGGTAGCGCATCGCGCCGTCCGGGGCGGGGGCGGCGACCACGAGCGACTTGTCGACGAGCGAGCCGAGCAGTCCGAGCGCGTCGGGCCCGCACACGGCCTCGGCGGCGGCCAGGTCGCAGCCGCCCGCGAAGACGGACAGACAGCCCAGCGCGGTCCGCTCGGCGGAGTCGAGCAGGTCCCACGACCAGTCGACGACGGCGCGCAGCGTCTGCTGCCGGGGCAGTACGGTGCGGCTGCCGCCGGTGAGCAGCCGGAAGCGGTCGTCCAGACGGTCGGCGATCTGCCGGAGCGTGAGCATCCGCAGCCGGGCGGCGGCCAGTTCGATCGCGAGCGGCAGCCCGTCGAGCCGGCGGCAGATCTCCTCGGCGGCGGCCGGGTCGTCCTCCGTACGGAAGCCGGGCCGGGCGGCGGCGCCGCGGTCGGCGAGCAGCCGCAGCGCCATCGGTTCCGGCAGCGGGCCGACGGGGCGTACGACCTCGCCGGGCACGCCGAGCGGTTCCCGGCTGGTGGCGAGGACGGTCACGCCGGGGCACCGGACCAGCAGTTCCTCGGCCAGCCGGGCGGCGGCGTCCACGACGTGCTCGCAGTTGTCGAGCAGGAGCAGCATGCGACGGCGCGAGCAGTGCTCGACGAGCCGTACGAGGGGGTCGTTGGCGCCCGGGTCGACGGCCCGCAGGCCCTCGGCCCCGGCGCCGCGCAGCACGGTCTCCCGCGCCCCGAGGGCGACGAGGACGGCCTCGGGCACGGTCCCGGGATCGTCCACGGGTGCCAGCTCGGCGAGCCACACCCCGTCGGGCCACCCCTCGTGGTCGACCCCGGCGGCGACCTCCTGCGACAACCGCGTCTTCCCGGCCCCGCCGGGCCCGAGCAGCGTGACGAGCCGCGCGTCCCGGAGATCGGCCCGGAGGTCGACCAGGTCGGCGTCGCGGCCGACGAAACTGGTGATTCGGGCGCGGAGGTTGCCGGGGACGGCGTACGGCGCGGGAGCCGGGGCCGCGTCCGGGCGGGGCGGCGGGGTGTGGGCGCGCGCCGCGTCCCGGACACCGTTCGACGGAGAAGCGCCGCCGGGAGCGGCGGTACGGGGCGCGGATCCGTTGACCGAGGGGGCGTGGTCTGGCCGGGGCACGCCCTGCCGGTGGGCGGGCGCGTCCGTCGTCCCGTACGCCTCCGGGTTCAGCAACTCCTTGTGCAGCGCGCGCAGTTCCGGTCCAGGATCCATGCCCAGGCGGGTCGCGAGGTCGCGGCGGACCTCCTCGTACGCCGACAGGGCCTCCGCCGTACGGCCCGCCGCGCGCAGGGCGCGGATGCGCAGCGCCTGGAGCAGTTCGTCGATCGGGTGCTCGTCGCAGAGCGCCGTCAGCTCGGGCAGTGCGGCCTCGGCGTGGCCGAGTGCGAGCGCCGCCGTGAGGCGGGCGCGGCGGGCGCCCAGCCGGCGGGACTCCCAGCGCGCCGACTCGGCACGGTGGTCGGGCAGGTCGGACAGCGCGGGGCCGTGCCACAGCCCCAGGGCCTCGTCCAGCAGGTCGGCGGCCCGCTCGGGGCTGCCGGCCTCCAGGGCCTTGGTGCCCTCGGCCGTGAGCCGCTCGAAGCGGTAGAGGTCCACGTCGTCCGGTTCGGCGCACAGCCGGTACCCGCCGCTGTCCGAGACGACGGTCCCCGCCCCGAGCACCCGGCGGAGCCTGCTCACCAGCGCCTGGAGCGCGCCCGCCGCGTCCGCGGGTACGTCGCCGTCCCAGACCGCGTCGACGAGCGTGGCCGCCTGGACGGTCCTGCCGGGCCGCATCGCCAGCACGGTCAGCAGCGCGCGCAGCCTTGATCCGCCGACGGCGTACGGCGTGCCGTCGGCGCGCAGTGCCCGGGTGGGGCCGAGAAGCCGGTAGCGCACCCCACCATTGTCCGGTACGGCCATCCGGTCGGCCGCCCGCTCCCCAAGGTCCGTGGACCACATGTGCCGGTTCCCCCTCCGTACCTAGGTCCTGTCTTCAAAGTAGCGCCGTCCGCCCGCAGGGCGGGGCCTGCGCCCGCCGCGGAGCGGCTGATGCCTCGTCGGTGCGGTGCATCGCAAGGCGGAGGACCGGCGTTGTGGATGGCCCGGCCGTACTCGGCCGATTCCGACAACGCAGGGGGCACCTCCCGTGGCCCCCCGGGGCCTACGGGGGAGAGGCGCCGTGCCAGGCGTCGCAGGCCAGGCGGGACTTTGAAGACAGGGCCTAGGTCCGGCCTCGCCGGAACCCATCCCCCCGCGCGAGACGTTTTCGCCGTGTCGCCTGTACGGTCAGGCACGCCCCGCCGCCCTCACCGCCCGCCCGTACCCCTTCAGGAGCCGCGAATGACCACCGC
Organism: Streptomyces sp. NPDC057307; assembly: GCF_042667665.1. Lineage (NCBI taxonomy): Bacteria > Bacillati > Actinomycetota > Actinomycetes > Kitasatosporales > Streptomycetaceae > Streptomyces > Streptomyces sp. NPDC057307. The sequence goes on from NZ_JBHUZM010000016.1 coordinate 50,867, forward strand.
ACCCTCCCGTCGCGACCGGCGGATCAGTCCCGTCTTCCTCGGGATCGCCGCCGTCATGGCGGCCACCGGGTGGGCCGTGTGGACCGACTTCGCGGCGGACGCCCGTATCGCCGTCTTCCTCTTCGTCACGTCCGCGTGGATCGTCTCGCTCTGTCTGCACGAGTACGCGCACGCCCGCACCGCCCTGCACAGCGGTGACATCTCCATCGGCGCCAAGGGTTACCTGACGCTCAACCCTCTCAAGTACACGCACGCGTTGCTGAGCATCGTGCTCCCTGTGCTCTTCGTCATCATGGGCGGCATCGGTCTGCCCGGTGGCGCGGTCTTCATCGAGCGCGCCCGGATCCGGGGCCGGTGGCGGCACAGCCTGATCTCGGCGGCCGGCCCGCTGACGAACCTGCTGTTCGCCGTCGTCTGCACGGCGCCGTTCTGGCTGGGGCTGCTCGACGGCGTGCCGTTGGTCTTCCGCTTCGCGCTGGCGTTCCTCGCGCTGCTGCAGGTGACGGCCGCGATCCTCAACTTCCTTCCGGTGCCGGGACTTGACGGCTACGGCGTGATCGAGCCGTGGCTGTCGCACAAGTTCCGCGCGCAGGTGGAGCCGTTCGCGCCGTTCGGGCTGATCGCCGTCTTCGGCATCCTGTTCATCCCCGAGGTGAACCGCGCCTTCTTCGACGGGATCGACGCGATCCTCGGCGGGCTGGGCATCAGCGATCTCGAAACGTACTGCGGTCAGAGCTTCTACCGCTTCTGGACGACCCGCGACGAGCTGTGCCAGTCGTTCGTCGGCTAGGTCCGGGCGATCTCGCCGTGCGTCAGCCGGCGCCCTGCGCCGCCCTGGCCCTGCGCAGGTAGTACCACGCCATGTTCGACGACAGCCCGGCCAGCAGCACCCAGACGACGCCGAGCCAGCCGCTCCCCCGAGTGAAGGACAGCACGGCCGCGACGACGGACAGCAGGCAGACGACGAGGGCGTAGAGAGCGAGGCGGGGCATGGGGTCGGCTCCTGGTCCGGGGGCGTGCGGGGCGTGCGTACGGCGCCGCGCGAAGTCCCGTCCAGTGTCCCCCATGCCCCGGCCGCGTCAGACGTCGGTGACGCGCAGGCCCGCGTGCGCCTTGTAGCGGCGGTTGACCGAGATCAGGTTGGCGACGAGGGATTCGACCTGGTGGGCGTTGCGCAGCCGGCCCGCGAACACCCCGCGCATACCGGGGATACGGCCCGCCAGCGCCTGCACGATGTCGGTGTCGGCCCGTACCTCGCCGAGCACCATCACGTCGGTGTCGATCCGCTCGACCGCCGGGTCCTGGAGCAGCACGGCGGAGAGGTGGTGGAAGGCCGCGGTGACGCGGGAGTCGGGCAGCAGGGCGGCGGCCTGTTCGGCGGCGCTGCCCTCCTCCGGAGTCAGCGCGTAGGCGCCCTTCTTGTCGAAGCCCAGCGGGTTGACGCAGTCGACGACGAGCTTGCCCGCGAGTTCGTCCTTGAGTGATTCCAGCGTCTTGGCGTGGCCGTCCCAGGGCACGGCGACGATGACGATGTCGCTGCGGCGCGCGCACTCCGCGTTGTCGGCGCCCTCGACGCCGGCGCCGAGTTCGGCCGCCGCCGTCTCGGCGCGCTCGGCGGCGCGGGAGCCGATGATCACTTTCTGCCCGGCCCGCGCCAGCCGGTAGGCGAGCCCCCGCCCCTGGTCGCCGGTGCCGCCGAGAACGCCGACGGTCAGGTCCGAGACATCGGGAAGCTCCCAGGGGTCCTTGGCGGGAGGCTTCGGCGTGCTGCCACTGTCAGTAGAGGTCATGGCCCGACAGTACTTGTCGGTGCGGGAGCCACCCGGCACGGCCCTCACGGCCGCCGCCCGCCCTCCTGCCCGGCCCCTTGAGCGGCCGCCGCACGGCCGGAGTGGCCCGTTCGGGTGACTCCGCGCGGACCCCCGGCGCGGGGCGCGGCGCTGCGGCAGGATCCCGGCCCATGGATGCCGTACGCGTCGCCCTGCTCCGTGAGGTCCTGGCCGGTACGCGATGGCCGGCGGCGACCCGCCGGTTCGCCGCGTCCCTGCGGTCCTCCGTCGTGCCGCACGGCGGCGGCCTGCTGCTGGTCGGGACGCGGGCGTACGAGCCGTGGCACCTGGCCGCGCATCTCGTGGACGAGGCGGCGTGGTCCGGCCGCCCGGAGCTGACGCCGCTGCTCGTACGGCACCGGGTACGGCCCGGCGACCCCGCGCATCTGGCCGTCGGGCTCGGCAGGCTGGCGGGCGCGGGGCGAGGGAAGACGCTGCTGCTGGTGGCCCCGGAGAGGCCGGACGACGGACTGCTGGAGCGGGTGCACGACGCGCGGCGGGCCGGGGCGACGGTGCTGGCGCTGGGGAGCGGGGACCCGGAGGTGGTCGGTCTGGCGCACGACGCGCTCACGGTCGCCCCGCCGGCACCGGAGACCGCCTCGGACGGGGCGCCGGGCTCGGACGGGACGCCGGGCTCGGACGGGGCGTCGGGCATCGACCTCGACCTGGTCCAGCACCTGGTCAGCGCGGCGGCCGGGGAGAACAGCCTGCCGTCGACGCGCGGCAGGCTCCGCCTCCGGGACCGGCTGTCGCGGCTCGCCGACCAGTTGACCTCTCCGCCGCCCGCCCGCTGGTAATGGACTTGCCCGTCGTGACCGTCACGACGCAGCATGGCCTCTCGTGACCAAAAAGCTTTCCGCGATCCTGCCGGACCTCACCCCGCTGCGCACACTGCGCGAGTTCCGACTCCTGTGGATCCAGGGCCTGGTGACGTACTTCGGCAGTTCCATGGCCATGATCGCGCTGCCGTTGCAGATCAAGGACCTCACGAACTCACCGCTCGCGGTCGGCGCGATGGGCGCCGTCGAGCTGGTCCCGCTGATCGTCTTCGGCCTGTACGGCGGGGCGCTCGCCGACGCGGTCGACCGCCGAAAGCTGATCCTGCTCTCCGAGGCGGGGCTCGGGCTGCTCGCGGTCGTCCTGCTGATCAACGCGCTGCTGCCCAGCCCGGCACTCTGGCCCCTGTATGTCGTGGCCGCGGGAGTCTCCGCGCTCGCGGGCATCCAGCGGCCCGCGCTGGACTCCCTGATAGCGAGGATCGTGCCGCACGCCCAACTGACGGCGGCGGCCGCGCTCAACGCGCTGCGCTGGCAGACCGCGGCGGTCGCCGGCCCCGCGACGGCCGGTGTCGTGGTCGCGTTCTCGGGGACGGCGACGGCGTACGCGCTGACCGTGACCGGGTTCGTCGCCTCCGTACTGATGTGCCTGCGGCTGCGGCCGGCACCGCCTTCCAAGGAGGCGGCGAAGCCGTCGCTGCGCGGGATCGCCGAGGGCGCGCGGTACGCGTGGAGCAAGCCGGTGCTGCTGGGCACGTACGCGATCGACCTGAGCGCGATGTTCTTCGCCTTCCCGCTCGCGATCTTCCCGTTCCTGGCGGAGGACCTGGACGCGGAGTGGGCGCTCGGCCTGATGTACGGGGCGATTCCGCTCGGCTCCGTACTGATCAGCCTGACCAGCGGCTGGGCGTCGAAGGTCCGGCGGCACGGCCTGATGGTGGTGTTCGGCGCGGGCGGCTGGGGCCTGGCCATGACCCTGGCCGGGTGGATGCCGAACATCTGGCTGGTGCTGTTCTTCCTGATGCTGGCGGGCGCCGGCGACATGCTCAGCGGGCTGGGCCGCTCGACGATCTGGAACCAGACGATCCCCGAGGAGCTGCGGGGCAGGCTGGCGGGCCTGGAGGTGCTGTCGTACAGCGTGGGCCCGCAGCTCGGGCAGGTCCGCGCGGGCACGGTGGCCGGCTGGACGGGCACCCGCCCGGCGGTCTGGAGCGGCGGGGTGGCGTGCGTGGTGGCGGTGGGGCTGCTGGCTGCGGTGCTGCCGAAGCTGATGACGTACGACTCGGACACGGACGAGGACGCGTTGCGCCGGAAGGCCCAGCAGGAGGCGGAGCTGGCGGCCGAGGCCGCTGCCGACGCGGCTGCCGCCGAGGCCCCCGCGCCCGGGGCGGTGGCCTGACGGGGGGGCCGTCGCGGGGGGGGCGTCGGCTCTCCCCGTACCCGCCCCTTCCCGAAACCGGGGGCGGGCCCCCGGACCCCCGAGGGCGCGGGGTCGTCCGGGGTCGTCCGGGGTCGTCCTCAAACGCCGGACGGGCTGAGAGTGAGGTCAGCTCGCGGGTGGGTCGGTCGGTTTGTCGTGCCAGCGGGGGTCCGTCTCCCACTCCTGGTTGCGTTCCGCCGCCGTCTCCATCGCGTTCTCCGCCTCCTGCCTGGAGGCGTACGGGCCGAAGCGGTCCTTGGCCGGACAGTCCGGGCCCTCCTCGACCCGCTTGTGCTGGAGGCAGTAGTACCACTCGCCCGGCTTGCCCACCGTGCGCTTCTTGAACAGGGCCATCGTCGGCTCCTTCCTCTGAACGCCATGCTGCCCCACCGGCGGCTTCTCAACGCTGGTTAGACTCGCTGCCATGTCTGGCCAGTCACCGCTCGTACCCGGGGAGCTCTCTCCCGTCCGTTCCGTTCCCGGAAAGATCCGGCGCCCCGAGTACGTCGGGAAGCCTCTGCCGGCCCCGTACACCGGGCCGGAAGTGCAGTCCGACGAGACCGTCGAGCTGATGCGGATCGCCGGCCGGATCGCCGCCCAGGCGATGGAGGAGGCCGCGAAGCACATCGCGCCCGGCGTCACGACCGACGAACTCGACCGGGTCGCGCACGAGTTCATGGTCGACCACGGGGCGTACCCCTCCACCCTCGGCTACCGCGAGTTCCCGAAGTCGCTCTGCACCTCGGTCAACGAGGTCATCTGCCACGGCATCCCGGACTCCACCGTGCTGCGCGACGGTGACATCGTGAATCTCGACGTCACAGCCTTCATCAACGGCGTGCACGGCGACAACAACGCCACCTACTACTGCGGTGACGTCGACGAGGAGTCGAGGCTCCTGGTCGAGCGGACCCGGGAGTCCCTGAACCGGGCCATCAAGGCCGTCCGGCCCGGCCGGCAGGTCAATGTCATCGGCCGTGTCATCGAGTCGTACGCCAAGCGCTTCGGTTACGGCGTGGTCCGCGACTTCACCGGGCACGGCATCAACTCGTCCTTCCACTCCGGGCTGATCATCCCGCACTACGACAGCCCGCACGCGACGACCGTCATGCGGCCCGGCATGACCTTCACCATCGAGCCGATGCTCACGCTCGGCACCCACGAGCACGACATGTGGGACGACGGCTGGACCGTCGTGACGAAGGACCGCAAACGGAGCGCCCAGTTCGAGCACACGCTCGTGGTGACGGACGCCGGTGCGGAGATCCTGACCCTGCCCTGACCCGACGTGACCTGATTGCCGGGTGTCCCCCGCGCGATCAACGGGTACCTCTTTTACCGACAGGACGTCGGGAACCAGTTGACTTAGGTAAGCCTAAGTAGGAGGATCGGCGAAGGCAAGCGCCTGTGCTGCCGCCGGATCTCGGTCTGGTTTTCCGTCCCCCTCGGCCCCGGAGGCCCGCCTTGGACGCAACCGCCACCGCCACCCCCTTCTCCACACTGATCCGTGTCGCCTCGCACGAGAAGCACACCGAGGTGAACACCTCGACCTTCATGAGCGACCTGCTGGGGCAGCGGTTCGGAGTGGAGGCGTACACGCGCTACACCGAACAGCTCTGGTTCGTGTACCGGGCGCTGGAGAACGCCGCGGGGACGGTCGAAGGCGATCCGGTCGCCGGCCCCTTCGTCCGGCCCGAGCTGATGCGCGTCGACGCCCTGGAGCGCGACCTGACGCATCTGCGCGGTGCCGACTGGCGCGAGGGCCTTGAGCCGCTGCCCGCCACCGCCGCGTACGCCGCGCGGATCACCGAGTGCGCCCGCACCTGGACCGGCGGCTATGTGGCCCACCACTACACGCGCTACCTCGGGGATCTCTCCGGCGGCCAGGTCGTCCGCGACATGGCCGAGAAGACCTGGGGCTTCGCGCGCAAGGGCGACGGCGTGCGCTTCTACGTCTTCGAGGAGATCGCCAACCCGGCGGCGTTCAAGCGCGCCTACCGCGAACTGCTGGACGCGGTGCCGGCGGACGACCTGGAGAAGCAGCGCATCATCGAGGAGTGCCACCGGGCGTTCGACTTCAACGGGGCCGTGTTCCACGAGCTGGAAGGCGAGTTCCCCCTCAGCGCGTAGGCCCGCCGAGGTGATGGACCGCGTTCGGCGCGGCGGGAGCGGGTTCAGCGCGGCGGAAGCGGGTTCAGCGCGGCGGGAGCAGGCGGACGCGTCCGCCGATCTCGATCGAGCCGTCAGGGCCGGGGGCAGTGAGGATCTGCGACCCCCGGCCCTGCGTGATGTTCAGCGCACGTCCCAGCTCGGCGGTGAGCAGCAGCGCCGCCGCGCCGGTCGCCTCGTCCTCCACGATGCCGTCGTCACGGCGCGGGAAGGCCCGCGCCCTGATCCGGCCGGCCGACTCGTCCTGCCACGCCCACGCGTAGAGCCAGCCCTCGCCCGGCGGCGGCGCGGGGAGAGCGTCGACCTCGGCAACCGTCTCGTAGCGGCGCAGGGTGCGCGGCGGAGCCCATTCGGGGCGTGCCGTGATCCAGGTGAACTCGCCGTCCTGGCGCACCCACACCTCGCCCACGGGCGGGTTGACCACCTCCAGGTCGAGCAGCCACGCGGCCCCGACGAGCGGGTGTCCGGCGAACGGCAGCCGCAGGCCGGGGGTGTAGATGTCCACGATGCCGCGCTCGGGGTCGTCCACGAACACGGTCTCGCTGAAGCCGAGTTCGGCGGCGAGCGCCTGCCGGGACGCCTCGTCGGGGTAGTCGCGGCCCTCCCGTACGACTCCGAGCGCGTTGCCGTGCCGCCCGTCGCCCCCGCAGAAGACGCGCAGTGTCTCGATGCCGCCGCTACCCATGTCAGTCACGGAGGCATTGAAACATCAGGTACGAGGTGTGCCGGACGGGGCGGGGCCGTACCGCGATTTCCGTGCGGTACGGCCCCGCCCCGTTGTCTGCGCCCGGGGGCTCAACTCATCTGCCGGACCTGGCCCGTCAGACCTCGCCGGTGGCCGGGTTACGGCGCCGGGCGAGGTAGACCCCGGCCCCGCCCGCGACGGCGAGCGCGCCCGCCGCGCCCATCAGCGCGCCGGTCGGCAGCTCGGCGCCGGTGCTCGCGAGGCTTCCCGTGCCGCCCGCGGAACCGCCGGCGGAGCCACCCGCGGAGCCGCCGACCGAACCGCCGCCGGCCGTACCGCCGGTGCCGCCCGTGGTGTCCGCGCCGCCCGTCGTACCGCCGGTGCTGCCGCCGGTCGAGCCGCCCGTACCACCGGCGCTGCCACCCGAGCCGCCCGGAAGCTGGCCGTCCGCCGTGACGGAGACGGCCGCGGTGACGGCGTCGAGCGCCTCGCCCGCCTCGTACATGCCGCCGAACGCCTTCGTGCCGTCGGCGGTGAGCGTGGCGGGCACGGCGTTCAGCGTGACGACGCCGTCCTTGGCCGTCAGCTCACCGGCGGGCAGGTCGAGCGTGGCGATGGTCAGGTCCTCGAAGGTGGAGACCTCGTGGGTCGTCCGGTCCTTGGTGCTGACGTCCGCGACGAGAGTGCCCTCGCCGTTCTCGACCTCGGCCTCCAGACCGCTGAGCTTGAGGTCGAGTACGTACGAGCCGGCCTCCTCGTGTCCCAGGAAGCGGACCGATCCCTCGAACTCGGCGGTGAGGGTCTGCGCGTCGGCGTCGAAGGAGCCGGTGGCCTTCGGGAAGCGGTACGCCTCGCCCGACTGGGCGGCGCCGGCCGCGAGTTCGACCTTGCCCTTGGCGATGGGGCCGGTCACATACGTACGGAAGCTCTTCTTCACGCCCCAGTCGAGATTGCCGTCGACGATCGGCCCGTCCACGACGGCCGGGTCGCTGGGCTCGTCGGTGGGCTCGTCCGTCGGCTCGTCCGTCGGCTCATCGGTCGGCTCGTCCGTGGGCTCATCGGTGGGCTCGTCCGTGGGAGCCTTGCCCGCCGTCACGGCGAGCGTCGCCGGGTCCAGCGCCGCGCCCGCGGCGTAGAAGCCCGCGAACGCCTCGGAGCCCGCCGCCGTCAGCTTGGCGGGGATGTCCTTGAAGACCATCGCGCCGTTCTCGCCCTGCCCCGGCATGACCGCCGTCAGGTCGAGATCGGCGATCGAGACGTCGTCGCTGGTCTCGGTCTTGCCCTCGGTCACGCTGGTGACATCGGCGGTGATCTCCCCCGCCGTACGGCCGGTGTTGACCTTCACATCGCTCAACTTGATGTCGAGGACGCCGTGGTGACCCTCGAAGTGCACGCTTCCCTTGAAGGTGGTGGCCGTGGCGTGCGTACCGGTGTCGTAGGTGCCCTTGCCGTCGGTGAAGGTGAACACGCCGTTGCCGGTGGCCTGGGTGGCACCGTCGGCGGCCGTGATCTTCCCACTGGCGACGGGTGAGAGCAGGTACTTGCGGAAGGACTCCTTGAAGCCCCACTCCAGGGTGCCGTCCTTCAGTTCGAGCTGCGGGGCGGCCGGTGCTCCGGGAGCGGCGGCGGGAGCGCCGCCGGAGGCGAACGCCGGGACGGCGAGCGCGGTCGCGCCGATGGCCACCACGACGGTGGCGACTGCTGCGGCAAGGGCTATGGGACGTCGGGTGGCTGGCATGTTCGGGGGTCTCCTCGGTGGATGGAAGGCGCGAAAGGAGCGGGGGGTGGGGAGGGGGAAGGAAAGTCAGGTCCCGTCGGTACGGGTGTCGCCGCCGGTACGGGTGTCGCCGCCGGTGTCGGTCGTCGCCGTCGGGGCAGCGGTCGCTGTCGCCGTCGCCGTCGAGCTGCGGCGTCGGACGCCGACGTACACCGCGAGGGCGGCGGCGAGCAGCACGCCCGCGCCGATGCCCGCGTAAGTAAGGGCGTTGGAGGAAGAGGAGGCGGAGGCGGACGCGGCATCGTCCACCCCCGCCGGCTTGGTGGGTTCGCCGGCCGCCGTACCGGACTTCGGCTCGGCGGACTCCACCGCGTCGCTGCCCAGATCGGGCAGCGCGGGCAGCTTCGCCTTCTTGTCGACGGCGACGGCGACCGAGACGGGGTCCATCGGCGTGCCCGCCTTGTACAGGGAGCCGAAGGTCTTGGCGCCGCCTTCGGTGAGCGTCGCGGGCGCTTCGGTGAGCGCGGCGAGGCCGTTCTTCGGCGCGAAGTCCCCGGCGGCGAAGGTGACCAGGGGGACGGCCTTGCGCGGCACCCGGCCCTCGCTCGCGACATCGGCGGCCAGGGTGCCCTTTCCGCCCTTGACCTGAACGCTGATCTCACTGAGCGTCAGGTCCAGTTGGGTTCCGGTGAAGTGGACGCTGCCCGCGAAGTCGGCGTCGAGTGTCTGCTTCTTCGCGTCGTACGTGCCCTTCCCTTCGGGGAAGCGGAAGAGCGCGCCGCCGTCCTGCGCACCACCGGCGAGCGTCCAGCGGCCCTCGGCGATGGAGCCGGTGACGTACTCACGGAAGGTACGGCGTACGCCCCAGTCGACGGCCGCGTCCCGCAGAGCGCCCTCCGCCTGCTCGTTCCCGGCCTTGTCCGCGCCCTTGCCCGTGTCCTTGTCCTTGTCGGCCGGTTCGCGCTCGGGCTTCGCCGCCGGGTTCTTCGCGGCGGCCACGTCCACGGAGAGGCTGATCGGGTCGAGCGGTGTCCCGGCGGTGTAGTACCCGGCGAAGGCGGTGGCGCCCTGGGCGGTGAGCGTCGAGGGGACGTTGCTGAGGGCGACCGGGCTCCCGCCGCCCCTCATGTCGATCCCGCCGAGATCGAGCGTGGCGAGCGGGACCTGGGACGACGTGGTGACCTTGCCGCTTCCCTTGGCCTTGCTGGCCATGTCGGCGTACAGGGTGCCCCCGCCTCCGGAGATACGGACCGTGGGTCGGCTGATGGTGAGGTCCAGTTCGTGAGATCCGTCGGGCTTGGTGTGGCCGACGAACCGGACGCCGCCGCTGAATCCGGCGCGCAGCGCGCCGCTGTCGGGGTCGTACGTCCCCGAGGCGGAGTGGAACCGGAACTGGCTGCCGCCCACGGTGGCCGCGCCCCCGTTGAGGCTCCAACTGCCGCTCGCTATGGGGCCGGTGACATAGCTCTGGAAGGAGGACTTGATCCCCCAGTCGAGCCGGCCGCCCTGCACGGTGCGGTTCGCCGCGTGGGCCGAGGTCGTCGGGAGCAGCGCCCCGAGGAGCGCGGCGAGCAGCGCGAGGGCGAGAGCGCGCACCGGTCTGGACGACAGCATCAGAAGATCACTCCCACGTCGGAGAAGTCGGCGGCCACGGGCACACCGAAGAGAGCCCGGTTGAGTCGCACCCCGGACCTGGTAAGCAAGGTAAGGCTAACCTAAGCTATCTCCAGCCCGGTTCGGAAGCCTTCCGTCCGGGGCACCTCGACGGAACTCCGGCACGACGCCGGTAGGACTCCGACAGAACTCCGGCGGAACTCCGACAGGACTCCACACAACGACGGGACGGTGCACTCCGTGCGCACTCAACGACTGGCGGGCGCGGTCATCTCGGCGCTGACCCTCGCCCTGCTCGCCACCGGCTGCGGCGGCAACGACACCGGCAGCAGCGGGGCGAAGGGCTCCGGTTCGACGGCCACCGCCGACCGCGTCGAGCCGCTGGCCACCGTCCCCGAGCCACGACTGCCGGTCACCGTGGACTCCGCCGACGGCACGAAGGTCACCGTCACCTCCATCGACCGGCTCGTCCCCCTGACCGGATCGCTCAACGAGATCGTCTTCACCCTCGGCCTCGGCGAGCACGTCGTGGCCCGCGACATCACCGCCACCTTCGAACAGGCGGCGAAACTGCCGGTGGTGACCCGCGCGCACGACGTCTCGGCGGAGAGCGTCCTGTCCCTCCGGCCGACACTCGTCATCGCCGAGACCACCACCGGACCGGCGGAGGCCGTCGACCAGATACGCGACGCCGGGATCCCCCTCCTCGTGGTCGAACCGGCCAAGAGCCTGGACGACGTCGGCAAGCGCATCACGACCGTCGCGCACGCCCTGGGCGTCGACGCGGCGGGCGACGAGTTGAGTACGCGTACGGCCGAACGGATCGCCGCCGTACAGAAGCGGATCCCGGCCCCCGCCGACGGCGGGAAGCCGCGCGTCGCCTTCCTCTATCTGCGCGGCTCGGCGTCGGTCTATCTGCTCGGCGGCCGTGACTCCGGGGCGAGTTCGCTGCTGGAGGCCGCCGGCGCCGTCGACGCGGGCAAGGAGTCGGGCCTCGACAAGGACTTCACCGCGATCACCAGCGAGGCGCTGGCGAAGGCGGCGCCCGACGCGATTCTCCTGATGACCAAGGGACTTGACTCGGTCGGCGGCCCCGACGGACTGGTGAAGATCCCCGGCGTCGCCGAGACACCCGCCGGGCTCGACCGCCGATTCGTCGCCGTGGACGACGGCGTGCTGCTCAACTACGGGCCCCGTACGGACCAGGTGCTCGCGTCCCTGGTCGAGCAGCTCTACCCGGACGGCGAGTGAGATGACCACCACACCCGCCGTACCGACCACACCCGCCGCACCGACACCACCCACCGCACCGACCGCGCCGCCGGGCCCGTCCCCGACCGAGGACGCCCCGCGCGAGGAACCTCAACGACGGAGCACCACCTGGCTGTTGACCGCCGGGCTGCTCGGCGTACTGCTCCTGCTCTGTCTGCTGTCCGCCGGGCTCGGCGCGTACGACATCCCGCTCGGCGACGTCCTCTCCTCCGTCCGCCACCGGATCGGCCTCGGCGGCGCCGCGCTCGAACGCGTCCCCGAGAGCGTGCTGTGGAACGTCCGACTGCCGCGCGTCGTCCTCGCGTTGCTCGTCGGCGCCTCACTGGGCTGCGCGGGCGCCCTGATGCAGGGCGTGTTCGGCAATCCGCTCGCCGAGCCCGGGGTCATCGGCATCTCGGCGGGCGCCGCGGTCGGCGCCGTCGCCTCGATCGCCCTCGGCCTGAGCTTCCTCGGCAACTGGACGGTCACCGTCTGCGCGTTCGTCTCCGGGCTGCTGACGGTACTGCTGGTGTACGCGATGTCCCGCTCCGGCGGCCGTACGGAGGTGGTCACGCTCATCCTCACCGGCATCGCGGTGAACGCCTTCGCGGGCGCGCTCATCGGACTGTCCATCTTCTTCGCCGACAACGCGCAGATCAGCCAGATCACCTTCTGGCAGCTCGGCTCGCTCGCCCAGGCGACCTGGCCCAAGGTGCTCGCCGTCCTGCCGTGCGCGCTCCTCGGACTGGCCGTCGCGCCTTTCTACGCAAGGAAGTTGGACCTCCTCGCGCTCGGCGAGCGGCCGGCCAGACATCTGGGCGTGGATGTCGAACGGCTCCGTGTCGTCCTGGTCCTGGTCGTCGCGCTGCTGACGGCCGCCGCCGTCGCGGTGGCGGGCATCATCACCTTCGTCGGACTGCTGGTCCCCCATCTGCTGCGGATGGCGAACGGCCCCGGCCACCGCTTCCTGGTGCCCGGCAGCGCGCTGGGAGGCGCGCTGGTCCTCGTCGCCGGCGACCTCGCGGCGCGCACGGTGGCGGCCCCGGCCGAACTGCCCCTCGGTGTCCTGACGGCGCTCTTCGGCAGTCCGTTCTTCTTCTGGTTGCTGCGCAGGACGCGGCGCAGGCAAGGGGGTTGGGCATGAGGGCCGGCACGATGGTGAAGGCCACGGCGCACGCCGTGCTCCGTGACATGTTCGCCGGGCGGGGAGGGGGCCGAGGCCGGGAGCTGCCCGCGCCCGTCGCCCACGGGGACGTCGTCGCCGAGGCACGGGGCCTGCGCGTACGGCTCGGGCGCCGCGACGTCCTCGGCGGCCCGGACGGCGGTGTGGACCTCGTCGTACGCGCCGGTGAGGTCCTGGCGCTCGTCGGGCCCAACGGGGCGGGCAAGTCGACGCTCCTCGCCGCGCTCGCCGCCGACCTGGACGCCGCCGACACCGGCGGCGGGGTACGGATCGGCGGCCGCCCGGCCCACGACTGGTCGGCGCCCGAACTCGCCCTGCGCCGGGCCGTGTTGCCGCAGGCGGCCACGCTCTCCTTCCCGTTCCCGGTGGAGGAGGTCGTGACGATGGGCCGCGCCCCCTGGGCGGGCACGGTCGCGGAGGACGACGACGAGGCGGCCGTGGCCGACGCGATGGCGGCGACCGAGGTCACCGAATTCGCCCGCCGCCCCTTCTCCGCCCTCTCCGGCGGCGAACGCGCCCGCGTCGCGCTCGCCCGGGTCCTCGCCCAACGCGCCCCGCTGCTCCTCCTCGACGAGCCGACCGCCGCACTCGACCTGCGTCACCAGGAGTTGGTGCTGCGCGTCTGCCGGGCCCGCGCGGCGGCCGGTGACGCAGTCGTCGTCGTACTGCACGATCTGGGACTGGCCGCCGCGCACGCCGACCGGGCCGCCGTCCTGCACGAGGGACGGGTCGTGGCGGACGGCCCGCCCGCCGACGTGTTCGACGGCGAACTCCTCAGCCGTGTCTACCGACAGCCCGTCGAGGTCTTCCCGCACCCGCGCACCGGGACCCCGCTCGTCATTCCGAAGCGGACCGGTAGGGTTCGGACGGTCAGTGGGGGTCACGGAGCAGAAGGCGACCGATGAGAAGGCCGATTCGGGCAGCGGCGGGGCCAGGGCGTGTTTCAGAAGTAGCGTCGTCCGCCCGCGGGGCGGGGCCCACGACGTCTGGTGCGTGCGATCGCAAGGCGGAGGATCATCCTCGTACTGGACGTACTTGGATGAGTCCGACAACGCAGCGAGGGCGCGTGCCAGGCGTCGTGGGCCGGACGCGACTTCTGAAACACGCCCTGGCAGCGGCGACGGTGATGTCGCTGCTCGCGAGTGGGTGTATGACGGTCCACGGTGAACTGGCGGTGCTGCCGGGCGCGAAGAAGTCCGAAGCGACCCAGGCCCTGGCGGACTTCACCGAGGCGTACAACAAGGCGGACAAGGCGTACGACCCGGGGCTGGACGCCGGCCGGGTCACCGGTGCGCTCGGTGCGATCAACCAGGCCGGGCTCAAGGCCAGGAGCATCACGAACCCGGACGGCAACGACCGGCACCAGCCGCTGGAGTTGACCGACGCGAAGTACCTCATCCCCAAGAAGGCGGGCTGGCCGCGCTGGTTCGTCGCCGACACCGACAGCAACCGCGACCGGGACGACGGGCCCGGCGACAACCGCTGGGTCCTGGTCTTCGTGCGGGGCGGCGCCGACCAGTTGTGGGAGGTCGCCTATCTCGCGATCCTCACGCCGGACGAGATCCCCGAGTTCAAGACCGACAAGGACGGCTACGCCGTACCGGCCCCGGCGGACAGCGGGTCGACGGCGGTGGCCCCCGGGGACGTGAGCACCGAGTACGCCTCGTATCTGAAGGACGGCGAGCCGGAGCACTTCGCACGGGGACCGCACACGAACGAGTGGCGGGACATCCGCGCGAAGAACGCCAAACTGCCCGGTCTCACCATCCAGTACAGCGATCAGCCCCTGGACGACGGGGACTTCGCACCTCTCGGGCTCGCCACGAAGGACGGCGGCGCGCTCGTCTTCTTCGCGATCAAGTACTTCGACCGGCAGACGGCCGCCCCCGGTTACACCCCGAAGGTGAGCGCCGACGTGAAGGCGCTGATGACCGGTGAGGTGGCGGACACCCTCACCAAGGAGTGGGTGTCGAGCCAGGCGGCGCTGCTGAAGCCGAAGGGCGCCGACGCGGACCAGGTGGACGTGGTGAGCAGGCTGCAAGGGGTGATCGGGGCCGAAGGCTCCTGAACACCCCTCGCAGACAGGGACGGACGTGACAGCCGCGCCGGAGGTCAGCGGCCGAGCGGCCAGGCCACCGGGTGCGGGTCCAGCTCGTGGTTCTCGCCCGCGTACCGCGCGCACGCGTCGGTCAGCGACTCCAGCAGCGTCAGCGGGTCGGGCAGCGGGTGCTCGGGGCCGCGCAGCCAGGTCATCGACAGCTCGCCGGGCAGTCTCGCCGGCGGTACGAGGACGTAACTGCCCCGGCAGTGCCAGCGGAAGCCCGGGTGCTCGTCCATCGTCTCGGGGTGGCAGTCCAGTTCACAGGGCCACCACTCGTCCTCGTCCTCGGGCGTGCCGCGGGTGGCGGTGAAGAAGAGCATCCGGTCGCCACCTGAGTCGGCCACCGGACCGACGTCGATGCCCGCGTCGAGCAGCCGCTCCAGCGCCCTGCTGCCGGCCTCCAGCGGGACGTCGAGGACGTCGTGGACCAGGCCGGTCGCCGTGATGAAGTTGGCTTCGGGCTGGTTCGTGGCCCAGCGTTCGATCTGTGCCTCGTCGGTGGTGGACTGCGTCTGCCAGGCGAAGGAGATGGGGTGCCTGGCGGGGGTGGGACAGCCGATGCGTTCGCACGAACATCGGTAGCCGATGGGGTGCGCGGC
Source organism: Streptomyces sp. NPDC057307 (assembly GCF_042667665.1). Classification (NCBI taxonomy): domain Bacteria; kingdom Bacillati; phylum Actinomycetota; class Actinomycetes; order Kitasatosporales; family Streptomycetaceae; genus Streptomyces; species Streptomyces sp. NPDC057307. Next base: position 66,211 of record NZ_JBHUZM010000016.1, read on the forward strand.
GGGCGAGACGGGCATACCGGCGGCGGCCACGGCGAGGAGCAGTGCCAGGCGCGCGTCGGCGTCCGGAGCGGCGGCCCGGCCGTCGTCGGACTTTCTGGCGAGTCGGCGCAGCCACTGGGAAACCCTGCCCTCAGTGCCGCGGTAGCGGCCGAAATCGTCGCCCATCTATCCCCTCACCTCATGCATCGGCCCTCTCGGACTCTTCCATGTTCGCACCATCCTGCGCTTCGGGGGGCCGCACTCCTCAACCGGGGTAGGGAGGCGGATGCCGATCACCGGGCCTCATCACGGGCTATATCAGGAAATGAGCCACCGATGCGGGCGATGGGCACCGGTGGTGTTCAACACATTCGCCGGCCGGGAACCGGGCCGGGGCGGTTCCGGATCGTGGTACGGCACTGAGTGCCGTACGCGGCGGCCGGAGGGACCTCATGGACCCGAGGGATCATGGACCCGACGGACCCGACGGACCCGACGGACCCGACGGACCCGACGGACCCGACGGCCGGGGAGCCAGCCCGTTCAGCGCGTAATCGACCAGCGAGTCCGCGTACGCGTGCGTGAGCGGCAGCGTCCGCAGCAGCCAGCGGTGCACGATCGGGCCGGTCAGCAGCTCCATCGCGGTACGCGGGTCGATGTCGTCCCGTACGGCCCCCGCCTCCTGCGCGGCCCGCAGCCTCCGTACATAGAGCGCGGCCTGCGGCTCCAGCAGCTTCTCCGCGTACTCGGCGCCGATCTTCGCGTCCACGATGCCCTCGGCGGCGAGCGCGCGGGTCGGCGCCTCGAACGTCGGGTCGTTCAGCTCGTCGACCGTGGCGCGCAGCACCAGCTTGAGATCCGCCGCGAGATCGCCGGTGTCCGGGATCTCGTACGCGCTGTCGTCCCCGCCGGCCGCCTCGGCGGCCTGTTCGCCGAGGTCGAGGAAGGCTTCGAGGAGTACGGCGGCCTTGGACGGCCACCAGCGGTAGATCGTCTGCTTGCCGACGCCCGCGCGGGCCGCGATGCCCTCGATCGTCGTCTTCGCGTAGCCGGCCTCCCCGACGAGGGACAGGGCGGCGGCGTAGATCGCGCGGCGTGACTTCTCGCTGCGGCGGGTGGAGTCCGGTGCCTTGCTTTCAGCCATTTCGGCAGCCTATCAGCGAGGCGAGACGCATCGTCTCGCCCCACGTCCTTTCCGGCGCGTACGGCGCGGATGACGGGACGGTGTCCATTCGGCACCGCCGGATGAACCACCCGATCGGATCACTGTGCGAAAGCCCTTCGGGGGCGGACCATGGACTCACCGCACACACCCCGTGCGACCCATCGTTCGTGAGGAGCCCTCGTTGCCTCGTGACGCCTCGCCCCGCCGCTATCTGATGTGCCCACCGGCGCATTTCAGAGTGACGTACTCGATCAACCCGTGGATGGATCCGTCGAAACCCGTCGATCTGCCGCTGGCTCTCGCCCAGTGGGAGGTGCTCCGCGACCGCTACCGCGCTCTCGGTCACACCGTCTCCCTGCTCGAACCCCGACCCGACCTGCCCGACATGGTCTTCGCCGCCAACGGCGCCACCGTCATCGACGGCCGGGTGCTCGGCGCGCGGTTCGCGCACCCGGAGCGCACGCGGGAGGCGGAGGCGCATCTGGCCTGGTTCCGCGCGCGCGGCTTCACCGACATCCATGAGCCGGCGCACATCAACGAGGGCGAGGGCGACTTCGCCGTCACCGGCTCGTACATCCTGGCCGGGCGGGGCTTCCGGTCCAGTCCGCTCTCGCACGACGAGGCGCAGGAGTTCTTCGGCCGGCCGGTGATCGGCCTCGATCTGGTCGATCCGCGCTACTACCACCTGGACACGGCGCTCTGTGTCCTGGACGACGCGGCCGACGAGGTCATGTACTACCCCGGCGCGTTCTCGCCCGGCAGCCGGGCCGTACTCGCCCGGCTCTTCCCCGACGCGCTCATCGCCGAGGAGGCGGACGCGGCGGCCCTCGGGCTCAACGCCGTGAGCGACGGCCGCCATGTGCTGCTCCCGCAGGCGGCGGCCGGCCTCTTCGCCCCGCTCAGGAAGCGGGGTTACGAGCCGATCGCCATGGATCTGGGCGAGCTGCTCAAGGGCGGCGGCAGTGTGAAGTGCTGCACGCAGGAGCTGCGGCAGGAGCAAGACCTGGACGTACGGAGGGAGTTGCTGCTCTCAGCCTGATTCGGGCGCGGGACCCGCTGCGGAATCCGTCGCGGGACCCGGCGCGTCGTGGGGTGGCCAGGCGTCGCCCCACGACGCGTCCCGCGCGGCGCGGTACAGCGGTCCGTGCCGCTTGCTCACCGTCTCGCGCCGCAGCCCGTCCGCCTCCGTACAGAGGTCGAGCAGCATCTGCCCCTTGCGGGTCTGCGGCTTACGGGTCACCCGCGCCCGTACCGGCTCCGCGTCGAAGCGCACGGCAGCCACGTAGCTGAACTTCTCGTCCTCGTACGCCAGCGAGCCCCCCTTCACCTGCCGGTGCAGCGACGACCGGCTCACCCGGGCGGCGAAGTGGCACCAGTCCGTGCCGGGTTCGATGGGGCACGCGCCGCTGTGCGGGCAGGGCGCGGCCACGCGCAGACCCGCCCCGATCAGCAGGTCGCGCGCCTCGATGACGCGCTGGTAGCCGTCGGGCGTCCCCGGCTCGACGATCACGACGGCCTGTCCGGCGCGGGCCGCTTCGGCGACGAGGGCGCCGCGATCGGCGTCGGTGAGTTCGTTGAGGACGTAACTGACGGTGACGAGGTCGCACTCGGGGAGCTTCAGCCCCGTACCGATCCTGGTACGGCGCCACTCGACCTCCCGCAGCGCGGGCAGCCGCGACTCGGCGGCCAGCTCACGGCCCAGGGCGAGCGCGGGCTCGGCCCAGTCCAGCACGGCGGTGGTACGCGCCCCTCCGGTCCTGCCACCTTCCTGGGTCCAGGTCGCCTCGGCGGCCCAGACCGCCGCCCCCGTCCCCCCGCCCACGTCCACATGGCTGCCCGGGGCCCACCCGGGCGCGGCCTCGGCGAGCGCGTCGAGCGCGGACCGTACGGCCTCGAACGTGGCCGGCATCCGGTACGCCGCGTACGCGGCCACGTCGGAACGGTCACGCAGCAGCGGCGTACCGGTCGGGGTGTCTCCCCGGTAGTTGGCGATCAGCCGTTCGACGGCCTGGGCCGCCTGTCGCGGCGGGAGTCCGTCGAGCAGTCCGGCCAGCGCGGCACGCAGGACTTCGGCGGTGGGGAGGGAGGCGTTCACCGCCGAAAGTGTAGGCGCCCCGGGAGTGGCCGGAATCCGCCTGTCCAACTCTCCGCGGGCAGCTGACGGGCATGGAATCGGGGCTGAACGGACTGCGGCGGGCACCGGCCCAGTTGCTACGCTGACGGCCGTTGCCGCTCCATCGCCACACCGTGCTCGCGGGGGGACCAAGTTGTCGTTTTACCGTGCTCGCGGTCTGACGCCGATGTCCTTGATGACCAAGCGGCAGAAGATCGTGCGCATCACGCTCATCGCCGGGGTGTTCATCCTCGTCATGCTGCTCGTACTGGCCAGTTGCGGCGGGACCGAGGACGACGCCAAGCCCCGGAAGCCCGTGGTCAGCACCGGCCCCGAGACCCAGCTGAACGTGCCCGACGGCTACAACACCCGGCGCGGCTGGGAGATCAAGGACGTGTCACCGCAGTACGCGGTCGCGTCCGCCACGGGTCTCGTCGCCTATCTGGCCCGGGTCGACGACAGCCGGTACCAACTGCGCACCCTGAACGCCGAGACCGGCAAGTCCGGTTGGTGGGGCCAGGCGTGGCGGCCCCTGGCGCCGGTGGACCGGTACCCGCGGCTGCTCTCGGTGACGAAGGGCGACAAGCAGTACTTCGTGACGTGGTCGTACGGGCGGCTCGGCGAGTACGCGCTGGCGTCGGCCGACTCCCTCGTCTCCCTCGACGTGTACGACGCGAGCACCGGCGAGCAGCGGCGGGTCGAGGTGCCCTGGGCGGACGCGCCGACCGTCACAAGCACCGGCCCCGGCATTCTGATCAGCGACGGCAAGGCCGTCAGCGCGGTCGTCGACCCGTCGACCGGCGAGGTGTCCAGGACGGCGCCCGGCTCGCTCGGCTATCCGAAGGACTGCCCGAACTGCAAGAAGCTGACCGAGGTGCGCGGGGTGACCGCGAACGGTCTGCTGGTGAGCGGGGTGAAGGAGTTCTGGGTACGGGGCGGCTGGTTCAGCCGGAAGGTCGCGCCGAAGGGCACCGAGCCCACCTCCGGGGTACCGGCGTCCATGTCGGCCGGCCATGTTCTCGCCAAGTGGCAGAAGAAGAAGGGCGTGAAGGACGCCGCCACGCACGACCTGTGGGTGGTGCACGCCCTGGACACCGGCAAGGCCGTGGCGCAGGTGCGGTGCCGTAAGCCCGCGATCAACCCCGCCGCCCAGCCGCAGCTCGTCTCCTCCCCCGACGGCCGCTATCTCATCGCGGGCAGGCTCGCCTTCGACCTGGACGAGAAGACGGCGTACTGCTTCGAGGAGACGGACGGCACGAAACCGCTGACGCTGACGTCGGTGTCGGACACGGGTATGGCGTACGGGGCGACGAGCGCCCGCAACGTGACGGACGCCCTGGCCGGCGGCGGCAACCCCGTACAGGTGAATCTCGCGACCGGCGAGCCCGAGCCGCTGGCGCTCAACGTGCGGCTGCCGAGCGGGGACGCGAACGGGGTGGGGCTGTTCCGCTGGACGGACGGCCAGGACCGGCAGCGTCTCATCGCCTACGTACAACGCGTCGAGGACTGACCGCGCGAGGCACCGTCGGTGACCGACCGCGCGAGGCGCCACTGTCGGGGCACGTCGCGCCTCGCGCGGTCAGGATCCGCTCAGGACCTGCTCAGGGTCCGCTCAGGTGCCGGCCGGCTGCGCCGCCCGGTGCTGCGGCTGCCAGGGGCGGCACAGCGCCAGGAAACAGACCAGCGAACCGACTCCGCACACCACCTGTACGACCGCCATCGGCACCGCCGTGGCCTCGCCCGCGATCCCGACGAGCGGTGACGCGATGGCGCCGATCAGGAACGACGCCGTACCGATGAGGGCCGACGCCGAGCCTGCGGCGTGCGGGGTGCGCATCAGGGCCTGCGCGTTGGTGTTGGGCATCGCGAGCCCCATCGCCGACATCAGGACGAACAGCCCGGCCGCGACCGGGAAGAGGCCGGGCTCGCCGAACACCCCGCTCGTCATCAGCAGCAGCGCGAGACCGGCGAGTGTGATGACGACCAGACCGAAGGCCAGCACCTTGTCCATGCTGACCCGGCCGACGAGCAGCCGGCCGTTGATCTGCCCGACGGTGATCAGGCCGATGGAGTTGATGCCGAAGAGCAGGCTGTACATCTGCGGCGAGGCGCCGTAGATCTCCTGCACCACGAACGGCGAGGCGGCGATGTACGCGAACAGCGCCGCGAAGGCGAGCCCGCCCGCCAGCATGTAGCCGGTGAACACCCGGTCGGCGAGCAGCCCGCGCATCGTGCCGAGCGCCTCGCCGACACCGCCGCTGTGGCGCTTCTCACTGGGCAGTGTCTCGTGCAGCCACTTCACGACGACGAGGGTCAGCGCGATGCCGACGGCCGTCAGGACGACGAAGATGCCGCGCCAGTCGGTGACCTGGAGTACCTGGCCGCCGATCACCGGGGCGATGACCGGCGCGACGCCGGAGATCAGCATCAGGGTGGAGAAGAAGCGGGCCATCTCGACGCCGTCGTAGAGATCACGCACCACGGCGCGGGCGATCACGATGCCCGCCGCGCCGGCCAGCCCCTGGAGGAGGCGGAAGCCGATGAGCAGTTCGACGGTGGGGGCCAGGGCGCAGATCGCGGTGGCGAAGACGTACACGACCATGCCGAGCAGCAGGGGCTTGCGCCGTCCCCACTTGTCGCTCATCGGTCCTACGACGAGCTGGCCGAGGGCCATGCCGGTCAGACACGCGGTGAGGGTGAGCTGCGCGGTCGCGGCCGACGAGCCGAGGGCTCGGGTGACGGCGGGCAGCGCCGGGAGGTACATGTCCATCGACAGCGGCGGCAGGGCGGTCAGCCCGCCGAGGACGAGGGTGACGACGATGCCGGCACGCCGTGCTGCGGGGATGCCGACGGCGGTGTCGGCCTCTGTCAGGGTCGAAGCGGTGGGTATGTGTCCTTTGCGTGAGCGTGTGGTCTGGCCGCCGTCCGGCATTCGCATCTCCATGTAGTTGAAACCCTCCCTATGCTCTCAGCTCCGGCCGTATGGTCGGGACCTTTTTTGTGTAAGGGGCATATATGACGGCGGAACACGACAGGGACGGCGGGAGCGGCACCGACTCCGGCACCGGCTCCGGCTTCGGCACGACGCGGTGGGGCGTTCTGGCCACGGGCGGTATCGCGGCGACGTTCACCGGGGACGTACAGGCCATGGCGGGCGCGGAGGTCGTCGCCGTGGCCTCGCGCAGTGAGGCGCCGGCGAAGGAGTTCGCCGACCGGTTCGGCATCCCACGGGCGTACGGCGACTGGGCCGGACTCCTCGCCGATCCGGACGTGGACGTCGTGTACGTCGCGACGCCGCATTCCGCGCACCGCGCCGCCGCGGGGCTCGCGCTCGAAGCGGGGAAGCCGGTGCTGTGCGAGAAGGCGTTCACGCTCAACGCGCGTGAGGCACGGGAGTTGGTGACGCTGGCGCGTGAGCGGGGTCTCTTCCTGATGGAGGCCATGTGGATGTACTGCAGTCCGGTCGTCCGGCGGATGACGGAGCTGATCGCGGACGGGGCGATCGGTGAAGTCCGCACGGTGCAGGCCGACTTCGGGCTCCAGGGTCCCTTCGGTCCCGAGCACCGGCTGCGTGATCCCGCGCTCGGCGGCGGCGCGCTGCTGGACCTCGGGGTCTACCCGGTGTCGTTCGCCCAACTGATCCTGGGCGAGCCCGACCGCGTACAGGCCGACGCGCTGCTCTCGCCCGAGGGCGTGGATCTCAACACCGGGATGCTGCTGGGCTGGGACTCCGGGGCGACCGCTCTGCTCAGTTGCTCGGTGACGGCCGGGACGCCGTCGACAGCGACGGTGACCGGCACGGCGGGCCGGATCGAGCTGCCGAGCGGCTTCTTCGCGCCGGACTCCTTCGTGCTGCACCGGGACGGCCGGGATCCCGAACAGCACACGGTGGAGAGCCCGTTGACGGGTATGCAGCACGAGGCGGCCGAGGTGGTGCGCTGTCTGCGGGCCGGGGAGACGGAGTCGCCGCTGGTGCCGCTGGACGGCAGCCTGGCGGTGATGCGGACGCTCGACGCGGTACGTGAGCGCGTCGGCGTCCGCTACCCGGTGGACAAGGCTTCCTGACGGACCATCAGGGTGGCGCGTTTCAGGCGGGCTTGAGGCCCGGATCGCCCGCCTCGGTCACGAAGGACCCGGCCGTCGAGAGGGGCGCGCCGGGCGTCGTGACGGCGGACACCGTCTTGAAGTCGGCGCGCGCCTCCTGCCTGCCGAGCGTGACGGTCACATAGCCGCGCCGCCCGTTGTAGAACTTCATGTGCGGGTTGGCGGTGGTGAGGTTGGACCAGTTGGACGGCTTGTCGGCGCCGTCCTTCCCGCTGGCGATGGAGGTGGCGACGATCTCGGTTCCGACGGTGCGTGAGGCCGGGTCGTCGAAGTCGGCCTTGAGGTCGAAGCCGTAGCCGACGTGTACGTCTCCGGTCAGCACCATCAGGTTCTCCAGGCCGGCCGCCTCCGCGCCGTCCAGGATCCGCTTGCGGGAGGCCGGGTAGCCGTCCCAGCCGTCCATCGACAGCTTGAAGTCCGGCCGGGGCACGTCGCGGCGCTGGGCGAAGGTGACCTGCTGCGGCAGCAGGTTCCAGGTGGCGCGGGACTGCTTCCAGCCGTTCAGCAGCCACCGTTCCTGCGTCTCGCCGGTCATGGTGCGCGTCGGGTCCTCGGACTCCGGGCCCGGCACCTGCCAGCCGTCCCCGTACGCCTGGTTGGAGCGGTACTGCCGGGTGTCGAGGATGTCGAACTGCGCGAGTCGCCCGAAGTGCAGGCGGCGGTAGAGCTGCATGTCGGGGCCGTCGGGCCGCTGCGGGGTGCGCAGCGGCTGGTTCTCCCAGTACGCGCGGTAGGCGGCGGCCCTGCGGAGCAGGAACTCCTCCGGCGGGACATCGTTCTCGGGGGTCTCGTCCGCGTAGTTGTTCTCGGTCTCGTGGTCGTCCCACGTCACGATGAAGGGGTGCGCGGCGTGCGCGGCCATCAGGTCCGGGTCGGACTTGTAGAGGCCGTAGCGCAGCCGGTAGTCCTCCAGCGTGACCGTCTCGCGGTTGTAGTGCGCGGGCAGCCGCCGGTCGGTGTAGTTGCGCGCGCCGCCGACCGCCGTGACGGCGTACTCGTAGAGGTAGTCGCCGAGGTGGATGACGACGTCGAGGTCCTCGGCGGCCAGGTGCTTGTACGCGGTGAAGTAGCCGTCGTGGTACGCCTGGCAGGAGACGGCGGCGAGTTTGAGTTCCCCGATGGTCGCGGAGCGCGCGGGGGCGGTACGGGTGCGGCCGACCGGGCTGATCCACTTGCCGGCGCGGAAGCGGTAGAAGTAGAACCGGTCCGAGTCGAGGCCGGGGACCTCGACGTGGACGCTGTGGTCGAACTCGGGGTGGGCGGTGGTGGTTCCCCGTCTGACGATCCGGGTGAACCGCTCGTCGTGGGCGACCTCCCAGCGTACGGAGACCCGGGCGCGGGGCAGTCCGCTGTCGCCCTGGTACGGGCTGGGGGCGAGGCGGGTCCAGAGCAGTACGGAGGTGGGCTGCGGGTCGCCCGAGCCGACGCCGAGCGTGAAGGGGTCGCTCTTGATCTTCGCGGCGTCCAGCTCGGCGGCGCTCGCGGTGCCCGCCGTGGGCAGGTTGACGGCGAAGGCGAGCGCGGCGGCGGCGCCGGTGACGGTGAGGAACCGGCGACGGCCGAGGTGCGCGGCGGCGGCCCTGAGTTCGGGTGAGTGCGTGGCGCGTGAACTCGTCTGCACGGGTGTCATGTTGGTGTGCCCTCCCCTGACGGCTGTTGTCATAGGAAGTGCAGCCGGGCACGACGTCGGACCGTTGTCGGGTACACAACATCGGGATGTCCGCCTGATGAGTTCCCCGTGCGCCAGTTGTACGCCGCCGCCCGAGCGGCACGGTCACGGCTCGCCGGGCCCCCGTACTCCCTCAGTTCCTCACTCAGCTCCTCCCGCCGGTCCTCCTTCCGGCCCTCCTTCCCGCCCTCCTCTCCGTCCTCCTCTCCGTCCTCCTGCCGTACGCTGCGGGCCCATGACTGCTGTGCGGAAGATCGCTGTGGTGACGGGAGCGGGTTCGGGCATCGGACGGGGCGTCACGCTCGCCCTGGCCGGGGCGGGCTGGTCGGTGGTGCTGGCGGGACGGAAGGCGGAGCGCCTGGAGGAGACGGCGGCGCTCGCGGCTGCGGCGGACACCGACCTGGTGTGCGTGCCGACGGACGTGGCGCGGCCGGAGGACGTGGACGCGCTCTTCGAGACGGTGCGGGAGCGGTACGGCCGGATCGACTTCCTCTTCAATAACGCGGGCACGTTCGGCCCCGGCGGCGTACCGCTGGAGGACCTGCCCTACTCGGCGTGGCGCAAGGTCGTCGACACCAACCTGACGGGCTCGTTCCTGTGCGCGCAGGCGGCGTACCGGCTGATGAAGGACCAGGACCCGCAGGGCGGCCGGATCATCAACAACGGTTCCATCTCCGCGCACGCGCCGCGCCCGGACTCGGTGGCGTACACGGCGACGAAGCACGCCCTCACCGGGCTCACCAAGTCGCTCTCCCTGGACGGCCGTCCGTACCGCATCGCGTGCGGTCAGATCGACATCGGCAACGCGGCGACGGACATGACGCAGCGCATGCAGCGGGGCGTGCCGCAGGCGAACGGCGAGCTGGCGGTCGAGCCGGTGATGGACGCGGCCGACGTGGCGACGACGGTGCTGCACATGGCGGAGCTGCCGCTGGAGGCGAACATCCAGTTCGCGACGGTGCTGGCGACGGCGATGCCGTTCATCGGGCGGGGCTGAAAGGGCCGAGGACTCGGGCAGGGCCCCGGGGTCCGTGGGCGGGAATGACTCCCCGCCCACGGCCGTTGGCACCCGCATGAGCGCACCTGCTGACCCCAACCCCACCCTGACCGGCGAAGTCCTCCGCTACACGGCCTTCTCGACGGATCCCGCCGGTGGCAACCCCGCCGGCGTCGTGCTCGACGCGTCCGGGCTGACGGACGACGCGATGCTCGCGATCGCCGCCGACCTCGGCTACAGCGAGTCCGCGTTCCTGACGCCGGCGCCGGACGGCGTGGGCGAGCCGGGGCGGGCCTTCACCATCAGGTACTTCAGCCCCAAGGCCGAGGTCCCGTTCTGCGGCCATGCCACGGTCGCCACCGCGGTCGCGCTGGCCGAGCGGATCGGCGCGGGCGACCTGGTCTTCGAGACGCGCGCCGGGACCGTACCGGTGACGGTCACCGCCGCCGGTGACGGCGGTGCGCCGCGCGCCACCCTCACCAGCGTCGAGCCGCACGTGACGGACGTCGCCGACGCCGATCTCACCGAGGCGCTGGCGGCGCTCGGCTGGCCGGCCGGTGATCTCGACCCGGCCCTGCCGTCCCGTATCGCCTACGGCGGTGCCCGCCATCTGGTCATCGGCGCGGCGACCCGTGCCCGGCTGGCGGACCTGACGTACGACTTCGCCCGCCTCGAAGCGCTGATGCACCGGCTGGACCTGACCACGGTCCAACTGGTGTGGCGCGAGTCGGCGGACGTCTTCCACGTCCGCGACCCGTTCCCGGTGGGCGGCGTGGTGGAGGACCCGGCGACGGGCGCGGCCGCGGCGGCGTTCGGGGCGTACGCGCGTGAACTCGCCCTCGTCCCGGAGGCGTCGGTGCTCACGCTCCACCAGGGCGTGGACATGGGCCGGCCGGGGGTGCTGACGGTGGAGCTGCGGTCGGGCGACCCGCGCGTACGGGTGTCGGGGGCGGGCGCGCCGATCCCCGCGGAGTAGGTGGGGGGCTCGTCGCGTCCGGGGCGGTACGCGCGGGTCGGCGACCCGCGCGCACCGCCGAGGACCGGCAGCCGTGCGCCGTTCACGACCGGGACGTCGGACGGGGTCCCCTCGTTCCGGATCCAACTGCCTTCTGCGGCAGGCCGGTTGTACGTGCCGACGGTAAGGACCTGCCCTTCCGTCTCCCGGCACCCGGGCACGGAGGGCAAGAGCGGCTGTGCCGGCCGGGGTGTCCGGCCACCTCGCAGGGGCGGGGGGCGGCGTCGCGCCGGTTCACGTCTCACTCCTCCGGCTCGCGCTGCTACCGACGCGCCCCATGCTGCCCGCCTATGCTCACGGCATGGAGCAGAGCGAGGTCCTGAAACGCGTGATCGGCATCCTGACGCAGGCCGGTGACTGGCAGCGCCGACTTGAGGAGGACATCGGTCAGGAACAGGACATGGACGCCGAGATGGGCGTCGTGACCGAACTGCTCAACGAGACGATGCCGCGCGTCGAGGTACCGGCCGACGCGACCCCGGAGGAACTCAGCGCCCTGCTCGGCCGGGAGGTCGGCGGCGCCGTGGAACAGCTCGTGGGCGCCTTCACCCTCGCCTTCGTCACCCTGGCCCGCGTCCACGACGCGGGCGGCCCCGAAGTCTCGTCGGCGGACATCCTCCAGGACCTGGCACTGCGCGCCGAGGAACTGTGACCGGACGGCCCGTCAGCGCCCCCGGTTCCTGGGGTGGTCACGGGCCGTCCGCTCGTTCCCGAACTTGTACGCCCCGGTCCACCGCGCCATCACCAACTGCGCGTCCCCGCCGCCCTCGACCTGCCCCAGAAACTTCTCGGCCCGCCCCCCACGCAAGGTGCTCGCCACCCGCCCCTGATGCGTGATGACGACACTGCCGTCGGCGTGCCGCTCGTAACTGAAGCCTGTAGGTGGGGCCATCCCCCTATCCTCACCGCCGCCACACCCCCGGGGCCACCCCATTTCCCATCCCACGCGCCGCGCGCGGCGGAGTGTGGGAGGCGCCAGAACGCGGGGCGGCAGACGAGTCGGGCTCTACGCCGGATTCTGTCGCCCGGGCGCCTCGCGGCGGCCGGGGAGACGGCCATCCATCTAGGACCGACGTTGCCGTCGGCCTCCTGCGGTCTACCCGCGAACTCGGGCGGGCAGCCCTCGAACGTTCGCGCAGGGCCGTCTCGCGACGGCCCCTCTTGACCTTGCTCCAGGTGGGGTTTACCTAGCCGCCTGAGTCACCTCAGGCGCTGGTGGTCTCTTACACCACCGTTTCACCCTTACCGGGGACCGAAGCCCCCGGCGGTCTGTTTTCTGTGGCACTGTCCCGCGGGTCACCCCGGGTGGGCGTTACCCACCACCTTGCCCTGTGGAGTCCGGACGTTCCTCGGGAGGATCCGGAGATCCTCACGCGGCCGTCCGCCCGGCTCGTCTGCCGTGATCGTCATGGTACCCGGCCGAGCCGACCCGGCCGGCCGCATCGTCCTTGACCTTGCCGCAGCGTCAGGGTTTCTACTGGGCTCATGCGAATCGGCGAGATCGCCGCACTCGTGGGGGTCACCTCGCGGGCGGTGCGGCACTACCACCACATGGGGCTGCTGCCCGAGCCCGAGCGGCTGGCCAACGGGTACCGCGTCTACTCCGTGCGCGATGCCGTCCTCCTCGCCCGGATCCGGCGGCTCTCGGAGCTGGGGCTCAGCCTGGACGAGGTACGGGACGTGCTCGCCGACGACGCCGGGCGGGAGCTGGCCGAGGTGCTCGGTGAGCTGGACGCGGATCTGGCGCGGCAGGAGGAGGAGATCCGGATCAGACGGCGCAGGCTCGCCGAGCTGATGGAGGAGGGGACGCTGCCTCCCGAGGGGCCGGTGTCGCCCACGCTGGCGCGGTTGCTGCGGGACATGCCGGAGACCACGTCGGTGATGGCGGCCAAGGACCGCGAACTCCTCACGCTGCTCGACACCGTCGGCGGTGACGAGATCGTCTACGACGCCCTGCACCCGTTGACCCACGACCCGGACCTCCTCGGGCTCTACGACCGCCTCGACGAACTGGCGGGCGCGGCGACGGACGACCCCCGGATCGGACCGCTCGCCGCCGCGCTGGCGGCCGTCATCCCGGACGAGGTGCTGGCCAAGCTGGCGCGGACGGACAGCCCCGCGCTGGAGGGGTTCGGCGCCGCGTTTCTCGCCGACTTCGCCCCCGCCCAGGCCGAGGTGGCGCGACAGGTCATGGAAGAACTCGCGAAGAGGACGGACGGGGAGGGACCGAGATGAGCAGAGCCCTGTGGGTGTTCGTGCCGGCCGAGCTGACGCTGGTCGTGTGTCTGGCGGCGGGCGTGGACGTTCCGGCGCCGGTGATCTGGGCCGCGGAGGCCGTCGTCCTCACCCTGCTGGTGACGGAGGCCGTACTCGTACGTCGGCACTACAAGGCCGCCCGCCTGGCCGGGGCCGAACGGCGGGCCGCCCTCGCGCGGGCCGTGACGGCCGCCGTACCGGCCACCGCGCTGCGACTGCTCGTCAACGAGGCGCGGGGCCTGACCAGCCTCGTACGGTGGGTGGCCCGGCGTACGCACGGTGTACGCGAGGGCGATCTCGCCGCCCCGTACACCGGCCCGCAGACCGCGATGATGTACGGCTTCCTCTTCGTGTCCGTCGTCGAGACCGTGGCGCTGGCGATCCTCATCCCCTGGCCGCTGGTGCACCTGATCATGCTGGTGCTGGACGTGTACGGCGTACTGATGCTGCTCGCGCTGCACGCGAGCTGCGTCACCCGGCCGCACGTCGTGGGCGCCGACGGGTCGCTCCGGGTGCGCTGGGGCGCGCTGTTCGACATGCCGATCGGAAGCGGCCAGATCGTCTCGGCCCGCGTCGAACGCCGTTACCCGGACGGCTCGTTGGTCAAGATCGACGAGCCCGGCGGGACGCTCGACCTGATCGTGGGCGGCCAGACGACCGTACGGGTGGAGCTGACGGAGCCGGTCGAGTTCGTACGGCCGATGGGCGGACGCGGTACGGCGACGGTGGTCCGCTTCCACGCGGACGACCCGGAGGCGCTGGTGGGCCGGCTCAAGGGCCCCGCCCGGTCGGTCAACGCGTGAGCGCGAACGCGGCGAGCGCCACGACAGCCATGACAGCCACGGAGACGACGCCTGCCGCGCCGTCCGGCGGCTGACGGCCAGGTCACCGGGACTGCCCGTCCGTGCGGCTACGGGGCGGGCGGCTGGGTGTGCGGGTGCTTCAGCGCTTAACCTGGCGGACCGGGGGCCGCACCCCCCGTCGTCACGTCCTTGAGGAGAACCACCGTGCTCGTGCTGTTGCCGCCGTCGGAAGGCAAGGCCGCTTCCGGCCGCGGGGCTCCGCTGAAGCCGGAATCACTGTCGCTGCCCGGACTGGCCGAGGCGCGGGCCACCGTGCTGGACGAGTTGGTCGAGCTGTGCGCCGCCGACGAGGAGAAGGCCGCGGAGGTGCTGGGGCTGAGCGAGGGCCTGCGCGGCGAGATCGCCAAGAACGTGGAGCTGCGGACCGCGGGGACGCGGCCGGCCGGGGACATCTACACCGGTGTCCTCTACGACGCGCTCGGCCTCGCCACGCTGGACACCGCCGCCCGGCGGCGCGCCGGGAAGTCGCTGCTGGTCTTCTCCGGGCTGTGGGGCGCGGTGCGGATCGGCGACCGGATTCCGTCGTACCGCTGCTCGATGGGCGTGAAGCTGCCGGGCGTCGGGGCGCTGAGCACCCACTGGCGGAAGGCGATGGCCCCGGTGCTGCCCGAGGTGGCGGGGGACGGGCTCGTACTGGATCTGCGCTCGTCGTCGTACGCGCCCGCCTGGAAGCCGGCGGGCGAGGTCGCGGCCCGTACGGCGACGGTGCGGGTCCTGCACGCGCAGTTCGTGGACGGTGTCGAGAAGCGGTCGGTGGTCAGCCACTTCAACAAGGCCACGAAGGGGCGGCTCCTCCGGGACCTCCTCATGGCCGGTGCCCGGCCGAAGAAGCCGGAGCAACTCGTGGAGACGTTGCGCGAGTTGGGGTACGTGGTGGAGGTCGCGGCGCCGGGCAGGGCCGGGCAGTCGTGGTCGCTGGACGTGGTGGTGACGGAGATCCACTGAGGGGCGCCGCCGGACGGCTGTTGCGCAGGGCGCAACGCTCGTTGCGAGGGGCGTGGGCGGCGCGGCAGGATGGAGGCATGACCTCCGTGCTCGACCTCGCCCCCGTTGTCCCTGTCGTCGTCGTGGACGACGTCGCCGACGCCGTGCCGCTGGCCCGCGCCCTCGTGGCCGGCGGACTGCCCGCGATCGAGGTGACGCTGCGCACCCCGGTCGCACTGGACGCGATCCGGGCGATCGCCGCGGAGGTGCCGGACGCGGTGGTGGGCGCGGGGACGGTCATCTCGGCGCGGTCGGTCACGGACTCGGTGACGGCCGGGGCACGCTTCCTGGTCAGCCCCGGCTGGACGGACACGCTGCTGGAGGCGATGCGGACGTCGGGGGTGCCGTTCCTGCCGGGCGTCTCGACGACGTCGGAGGTCGTGGCGCTGCTGGAGCGCGGCGTGACGGAGATGAAGTTCTTCCCGGCGGAGGCGGCGGGCGGTACGGCGTATCTCAAGGCCCTGTCGGGGCCCTTGCCGCAGGCGCGGTTCTGCCCGACGGGCGGGATCTCCCTGGCGTCGGCCGGGTCGTATCTGGCGCTGAAGAACGTGGGCTGTGTGGGCGGCTCGTGGATGCTGCCGGCGGACGCGATCGCGACGAAGGACTGGGGCCGGGTGGAGAAACTGGCCCGCGAGGCGGCGGCCCTGCGCTGACGCGCGGTCTTCCACCGCGGATCGGCCGATGTCACCGCGGCGCCCCCGGCCCGGCCGGGCGGGACCGGGGCCGTGGCCCGCACCGTCACCACACGCGGACGAGTCCCTTGACCTCGCGCCGTCGTGAAGCGGGACCCGCGCCCGGCTCGGGCGGAAGCAGATCGCCGGCGAAGGACGGTCGTCGCTACCGGAAGCCCGGTACCTGACTGCCCGTCAACAGCCCCTACTCCAACCGCTGGTAGCGCGCGTCGCTCCTCGGGGTCGCCAAGTCCGTGCAGAGCAGTACCTGTTCGGCCGGCCCACGGTGATCGGGGAGACCGAGACCGAGGCCGTCGCCACCTGCGCACCCACGATGTCCCACAGCCGCAGTCGGCCACTCGCTGTTCGAGCCGGGACCGGCCGGCCGGGGGCCGGGTCCGGCGGGGTCGGTTCGCCCAGCCGGAGGAGTCGTACGCGATCCGAGACCCGCCAGCCGCCGGACCGCGCGGTCCACTCGGTGGCGCGGAGTACGGGAACGAGTTCGCGCGCCGCCCGGTCCGGCATCGGACCGAGCAGCGGGCGCAGCGGCGGCGCCTGGACGAAGCAGGCGAAAGACCGGACCGGCGTCGCTCCTTCGCCAGTAGCCGAACCGGGCCGGGCCGGACCCGTCCGTACGCGGCGACTCGCTGATCGTGAGCGGCCGCGTCGACCGGGCGGAGTTCCGTGCGAGGCGCGGACCGGCCGTCGCACAGAACTCCCCGCCCGCCCTCACCCGCTCAGCGCAGATGCGACGTGTCGTTCAGCAGACGCAACGACGCGTTGCCGTCCGCGTAGTAGGCGACCGCCGACAGTGACGCCGCCGACAGCTCCATCCGGAACAGGGACTCCGGCGGCGCGCCCAGTGCCAGTCTGACGAGGGTCTTCACGGGGGTCACATGCGTGACGACCAGCACCGTGCGTCCCGCGTACCGGGTCAGCAGCGTGTCGCGCGTGGCGGCGACCCGCGTCGCGACCGAGGTGAAGCTCTCGCCGCCGCCGGTCGGGGCCACGTCGGGCGAGGCCAGCCAGGCGCTGAGATCGTCCGCGTACCGCTCCCTGACCTCGGTGAAGGTCATCCCCTCCCAGGCGCCGAAGTCCGTCTCGCGCAGTCCGTCCTCGACGCTCACGTCCAGGCCGAGCCGGGTGGCGACGGCGCCGGCCGTCTCGCGGCAGCGCAGCAGCGGTGAGGAGACGACGGCCTGGATCGTGCCGCGCGCGGCGAGCGCCGTCGCGACGGCGTCGGCCTGCCTGCGGCCGACCGCCGACAGTTCCGGGTCGCTGCCGCCGCTGCCCGAGAAGCGCTTCTCGGGGGTGAGGAGGGTCTCGCCGTGCCGCAGCAGGACGAACGTGGCGGGCGTACCGAGGTCGGCGGAGCCCCATCCGACGGACGGCGCGGCCTGCTCGGGGACGGCGGCGGACAGCTCGTACGAGGCGGCCAGCGCCGCGCGTGCCTTGGCCGCGCCGGCCGCCGCGTCCCCCGGCGGCCCCTCGGGGGCGGTGGCCTCACGCGAAGGGGAACTCGTACGTCCCGCCTTCGCGCCCAGCTCCGCCGTGGAGCGCGACGGCTCCCACTGCTTGCCCTTCTTGCCCGCGTCCATCGCCTCGTTGGCGAGCCGGTCGGCGTGCTTGTTCTTCTCGCGCGGGATCCACTCGTAGCGGACCTGCCCACCGGGCAGGACCCGCGCGGCCTCGGCGGCCAGCGGCTTCATGTCCGGGTGCTTGATCTTCCAGCGGCCCGACATCTGCTCCACGACGAGCTTGGAGTCCATCCGCACGTGCACGTCGGCGGCCGGGTCGAGCGTCTTCGCGGCCTTCAGCCCGGCGATCAGGCCCTTGTACTCGGCGACGTTGTTCGTCGCGACGCCGATGTACTCGGCGGCCTCGGCGAGCGTCTCACCGGTCACCGCGTCGATGACGACGGCGCCGTAACCCGCCGGGCCCGGGTTGCCCCGCGACCCGCCGTCCGCCTCGACGACGAATTTCGGCATCTACAGACCCGATTCGGAGGTACGGATGAGGATGCGGCGGCAGTTCTCGCACCGCAGGACGGTGCTGGGGCTCGCCGCCTTGACCTCGTTGACCTCGGTGATGTTGAGCTCCAGCCGGCAGCCCTCGCAGCGGCGCTGGTAGAGGCGGGCCGCGCCCACACCGCCCTGCTGCACGCGCAGCTTCTCGTACAGCTTGAGGAGGTCGGCGGGGATCGTCGCCGAGACGGTCTCGCGCTCCTTGGTCGCCGTCGCCTCCTCGGTGCCGAGCTTCCCGGCGGCGATGTCGCGGCGCGCGACCGCGTCGTCCGCCTTGGCCTGGACCGAGGAGACCCGCTCCGTCAGCTCGGCGGCACGCTCCTGCGCGGCCTCGCGGCGCTCCATGACTTCGAGGACGACGTCCTCCAGGTCACCCTGGCGCTTGGCGAGCGAGACGATCTCACGCTGCAGGCTTTCGAGGTCCTTGGGCGAGGTGACGGCACCCGAGTCGAGGCGCTGCTGGTCGCGTACGGAGCGCTGGCGGACCTGGTCGACGTCCTGCTCCGCCTTCGTCTGCTCGCGCGCGGTGTCGCTCTCCTCGGTCTGCGAGGCGACCAGCAGGTCGCGCAGCTGCGTGAGGTCCTTGGTCAGCGACTCGATCTCGGCGTGCTCGGGCAGCGACTCGCGCCGGTGGGCGATCTGCTGGAGTCGCGTGTCGAGGGCCTGGACGTCGAGGAGTCGGATCTGGTCGGCGGGGTCGGCGTTCAGTTGGGGGCTCCTGAGGAATGGTGGGAGGACCAGGGGTCGGTGACCGTCTTCGAGACGTGGACCCGCAGGTCCCAGCCGTGGCGGTCGGAAATCTCGTCGAGCTGGGTGGCCGCCAGTTCGCACCAGGGCCACTCGGTGGCCCAGTGCGCGGCGTCGACCAGTGCCAGCGGTGTGTGCTGCGTGGCCTCGGAGGCCGGGTGGTGGCGCAGGTCGGCGGTGAGGAAGACGTCCACGCCCGCCGCCCGTACCTGGTCGAAGAGGCTGTCGCCGGATCCGCCGCTCACGGCGACGGTACGGACGAGGGCGTCGGGGTCGCCGGCCACCCGGATGCCCTGCGCGGTGGCGGGCAGCCGGTGCGCGGCGCGCGCCGCGAAGTCGCGCAGGGTGGCGGGCCGGTCGAGTTCGCAGATCCGGCCGAGACCGCGGCGGCCCGCCGGGTCGGTCGGGTCGGGTACGAGCGGGCCGACGACGCGCAGGTCGAGCGCGCCGGCGAGGGCGTCGGAGACGCCCGGGTCGGCGCTGTCGGCGTTGGTGTGCGCGACGTGCAGCGCGATGTCGTGCTTGATGAGCGTGTGTACGACGCGGCCCTTGAAGGTCCCGGCGGCGACCGTCGTCGTCCCCCGCAGATAGAGCGGGTGGTGGGTGAGGATCAGGTCGGCGCCCAGTTCCAGGGCCTCGTCCACGACGGACCGGACGGGGTCGACGGCGATGAGGACGCGGGTCACGGGGGCGTCGGGATCGCCGCAGACGGTGCCGACGGCGTCCCACTGTTCGGCCCGCTCGGGCGGCCAGAGGGCGTCGAACTGGGCGAGGACTTCGGACAGGCGGGGCACGGGTCAAAGGCTACCTGCCGCCCATGGTGCACCCACCATGGCCGGTCGCCCTCGGGGGCCGGCCCCACCTCCGGCCGCCACCCGGTGGCCGCCGAGGTCCGCGAGGCGCCCGGCCGCGGGCCGGACCGGGCAGTTTCGGAGAAGCACCGGTGCCCCGGCCGCCCCTACCGTCGAAGACGTGAACTCCATCGACTCCGTCACCCTTGAGGTCGCCGACGCCACGGCCGCCGCCCGCTTCTACTCCACCGCCCTGGGACTGGACCCGTCGCACGTGCGCGTACGCGCCTCCGAAGCCCCCACGGCCGGTTTCCGCGGTTTCACGCTGTCGCTCGTGGTGTCCCAGCCGGGCAACGTCGACGCCCTCGTCGGCGCGGCCCTGGAGGCCGGCGCCACCGCCGTCAGACCCGCGTCGAAGTCGCTGTGGGGCTACGGAGGTGTCATCGAGGCCCCCGACGGCACGATCTGGAAGATCGCGACGTCGAAGAAGAAGGACACCGGCCGGGTCACCCGCGACTTCGACGAGTTGGTGCTCCTGCTGGGCGTCGAGGACATGAAGGCCAGCAAGCAGTTCTACGTCGGGCGGGGCCTGACGGTGGGCAGGAGCTTCGGCGGCAAGTACGTCGAGTTCGCCGCCGGGTCGGGTCCCGTCAAGCTGGCTCTCTACAAGCGCGGTGCTCTCGCCAAGGACGCGGGTGTCCCCGCCGACGGCACCGGCTCGCACCGGCTCGTACTCGCCGGCGCGGGCGGCCCGTTCAGCGACCCCGACGGGTTCGTCTGGGAAGCCGCCGCCCCGCTGACCGCCACGGTCTGAGGGCACTCGGACCGCCCCCCGCGCCCGCGTCACTTCGCCAGATACCCGCGCAGATCGTCCAGCACCAGCCCGGCCGCGGTGACGCCGAGGCCCAGATACCAGGTCTCGTCCGGTACGTCCACGGCCTGCCCGGCCTCGACGGCCTTGAGGTTCTTCCAGAGCGGGTTGGAGCGTGCGGTGTCCCGCTTGGTGGCCTTCGGGTCGCCGTACACCCCGGTGAAGATCCAGTCGGCGTTCGCCTCGTCGATCTTCTCGGGGCTGACCTCGACGGCGAGATCGTTGATCTGCTGGTTCGCGGGCCTGGGCAGGCCGACGTCCTCAAGGATCGTGCCGATGAAGGACGCCTTGGCGTACAGACGGATCTTGCCCGGCATGTACCGCACCATCGAGACGGTGGGCTTGTCGGCGCCGATGTCGGCGGTCAGGGCCTTGACCTTGGTGTCGTACGCGCCGAGCGCCTTCTCGGCCGCCGCGCCCCGGTCGAGCGCCGCCGCGTTGAGCCGGAGGTTCTCCTTCCAGGTGAAGCCGGGGCGGATGGCGAACACGGTGGGGGCGATCGTCGACAGCTCGTCGTACTTGTCGGCGGCGCGGAGCTGGCTGCCGAGGATCAGGTCGGGCTTGAGGGCCGCGATGGCCTCCAGGTTGAGCCCGTTGATGGTGCCGACGTTCTTGGGGCTGCCCGCGCCCTTCTTCAGATAGGCGGGGATGCCCTCGTCGCCCTCGGTGGGCGCGTAGCCGACGGGTGCGAGACCGAGGGAGACGACGTTGTCGAACTCGCCGACGTCGAGCACGACGACGCGCTCGGGGCGCGCCTCGATGACGGTCTTGCCCATGGCGTGGGTGACGGTACGGGGGAACTCCCCCGGCTTGGCGTCGGTGCCGTAGCCCGCGGTCTTGGCCGCGGCGTCCGCGAAGTCCTCGCCGCCCTGCGCGACGGCCTTCTTGTCCGCGCCGGCGCCGGGGGACGACTTCCCGTCCGACCCTCCGTCGCTTCCACAGGCCGCGAGGGAGAGGGCGGCGGCGAGGGCGACCAGCGCGGCCGTGCCGCGACGTCTGACGGACATCTGTGCTCCAAGGGTCTTACTTAGGGTGCCTAACCAACTCCACAGGAACGTACAGGCCGGGTTCCACTTTGCGGAAACTGATCCCTGGTCAGCTCCCGGAGCCCCGGCCCGGCCGAACGGGGCTTTCCGTTGCTCGTTCCCAAGTCGCCTCCGGCCGCTTGATGCTCTCGATGAT
This sequence comes from Streptomyces sp. NPDC057307, assembly GCF_042667665.1. Lineage (NCBI taxonomy): Bacteria > Bacillati > Actinomycetota > Actinomycetes > Kitasatosporales > Streptomycetaceae > Streptomyces > Streptomyces sp. NPDC057307. The sequence goes on from NZ_JBHUZM010000016.1 coordinate 87,642, forward strand.
CCGGGCGAAGCCTTCCTCGCCGTGGCCCGCGTCGATCTGGCGTTGGACGAGGCGCTGGACCATGGCGACCACCTCCGTACTGACACCCTGGTCGGCACTGGCGGCCAGCAGGTCACCGAGGCCGGAGAACTCAAGGCTCTGCTGCCCGGCGACGGTGTAGTCCCCGCCGTCGACGACCTCGGCGAGCCCCTGGAGGGCACCCGTCATGGCGGTCAGCCACGGTGCGGCCCTCGCCGCGAACTCGCCCGCCGTGACGCCGGCCGGGGCGACCATGGCGGCGCCGTGCATGAATCCGGCGAACATGACGTACATGCCCGCGAGCAGGGCGAGGTCGTACAGGGACGCCAGCCCGGCGTCCTCGCCGAAGTAGGTACTGGTCCCCCACACATCGAGCAGCGGCTTGTACTGATCGAAGACATCGGCCGAACCGCTGTAGAGAATCGAGGACTCCGGCAGGCCGATCATGGGCGGTACGGCCATGATGCCGCCGTCCAGATACGCGACCCCGGCACGCGCGGCCCACTCGGCGAACTCCCGTGACTGTGCGGGGGATGTCGTGGTCACGTTGATCAGGGTGCGGCCGGCCAACTCGTCGGAGAGCGGGTCGAGCACCTCGTGGACCGACGCGTGGTCCAGCAGGCACACGATCACCAGCGGGCTCGCCTGGACCGCTTCGCCGGCCGTGGCGGCGGACTTCGCGCCCCGCGCGACGAGTTCGTCCGCCTTGCCCGCCGAACGGTTCCAGACCGTCGTCGGGTGTCCGGACCTCACCAGGGCGCCCGCGAGGGCGCCACCCATCGCGCCCAGCCCGAGAACGCTGACCTGGACTCCGCTGCCGGCTGTCACTTCGGCTGTCACTTTCGGGGTTCCCCTCCCTGAGATCTCACTGTCGTCGTTCCGCTGAATCCTCCTTGTCACCAGGGGAGTTGACCAGTACCGACTAATTTGTCAGATACGCACCGACGGGTAAGCAAGCCGTGGCGCACGCGCCGCCACGGGCCCCTGTCCGCCCCGCCGAGCACAGCCACCGCCTCCCCCTCAGCCGAACCCCGGACCCGCCACCCTTACGTGTGAAGCGGGTGGTCACCTGTTGTTCGGCAGCGAGTGCGAACCTAGCGTCGTCGCCGGAGGTGACGGAGCGATGACAGCCTGTGTCATTGACGGCGTGGAGAGCACCGGGCGCGCCCCGGCGGACAAGGCGGCGCGGCCGGCGGCGGGGATCGCGATCGCGGCGGACGGTTCGTACGCGGCGCGGCTGACCCTCGGTGCCGACGAGCCTTCCCGGGAGGGCGAGGCGGCGGAGAGCGCGGCCTGGTTCCCCGAGCGGTGGACGCTCGACGGGCCGGAGCCGTACGCCGTACCGCTCCCCCTCGACCAGCCCGAGGAGCCCGACGCCGAGGTGTTGCCGCTGGCCGACGGGCGGGTGCTGATCCACCGGCGGGTGGCGGAGCGGCAGGCGTTCTCGCTGCTCTATCCGACGGGGCCGGTGACGGGCGAGCTGCCGCTGGGCGCGGTCGAGTGCGCGGAGCTGACCCTGCTGCCGCCGTCACCCGACGGTACGAGCGCCTACGCGCTGGCGCCCGGCGAACACGGCACCACCGTCTGGCTGGTGGCGGGCGGCGCCTTCGGCCCGGAGCCGGTCGCGACCGTACGCGGGCGCTGCACGGGCGGCGTCTGGCTCGACCGTACGGGGCGGCTGCTCGCCCTCGACCGTGAACTGGGCGGCGTGGTCAAGGCGGTCGTCGTCGACCTGGAACGGGCCGGCGAGGTCAGCCCGTTGCTCCAGATCGCCGACGGCAGCAACGACCGGCTGCTGCTGGCCGACGCCGACAGCGGTCTGCTGCTGATCCGTTCGGACGCGCCGGGCCACGACCGCCTCGGCTGGGGCGTGTTGGGCAGCTCGCGACCGGTGCGCTTCCCGGAGTGCCTGCGGCCCGCCGACCGTACGGTCACACCGTTCGCCGTACAGCCGGGGCAGGTGCTGATGCCCGAGAGCTGCGCCGTCGCGCTGCGGATCGACGGGCCGGGCGGGACCTGGGTGGGGACCTGGCGGCCGTCGGGCCGACAGCTCCATCAGCAGGCGGCGCCGGACGGCTGGCTGGCCGGGGCGGGGCTGTGGTCACGGGACGGGGTGCTCCAACTGCCGTACGCCACGGGCACGATGCCATGCGGCGTGGCCCGGCTGGAGCTGCCGCCCGACGTACCGCGGGACATGTCGCGGAACGTGTCGCGGAACGTGTCGCAGGACGTACGGACCGAATTGGCCACAGAACCCGCACAACCGGAAGTCGGCGCGGGGAGCGGGGCCGTACGCACGCCAACTCGCCCCGCGTGCAAGCCGGTTCCGCTGCAACAGGCACCCCTCACCGGGCGTACGGCCGCCGGATAGGGCTGGTTAGAATTTTGGCGCGGGTCCGGTCGGTCGGTACGGGGACGGTCGGCCCCCGTGTGCCACAACCAGTGGCGGTAGTGACGGCAGCGAGTATCAGCGATTCAACGGGGTGACTTCCCACATGTCTGAAAGCCGAACAGACACGGCCCAGAACCGTCCGCAGCAGGCGGCCGGCGACCGGGACGACACCGGCCACGGAAAACACCGGGGCGGCGCCGCCCCGACGGACGACTCGCAGTCGTCGGTCCACGGACGCCACCGCCGTCCCGGCGACAACTCCGAGGCGGCCTGAGGCGGCCCGAGGCGCAAGTTCCGCCGGACAGTCGCCGGGCGGGCCGTGTACGC